>CATMVR010000362.1 GCA_950075905.1 uncultured Persicitalea sp.
GGTATTTTGCGCACCTCTATGGCGGCAAGCATCAACCGGCAGTTTTTTGGCAACTGGCAAACCGTACCCACTCCTTTTGAGGCCACTTCTCTGGCGGTTTTTCAGGATATTGTTTATACCGGAAAAGCCGGCGAAGGTATTTTCCGCCGAACGACCTCCACCTGGCAGCTGGTGTACCCGGCTCCCAGCATGCGGTATGGCTTCACGGTAGCCCGCGATCGGCTCATTGCCGCGCTCGATAGCCGGGTAGTGGTGCTGAGTCCGCAGGATCAGGTCACGGGCTTTCGCGACCCGCTGCTCGTAGCACCGCAGGAAGCTACGCTCGACGCCGCGGCCAACCTTTGGGTAGCCGACGCCCGCACGGGGCTGCTCAGCAACTACCAGGGTACCTTACGCTCGTATAGCCCGCCTACTGCGGATACAACCATCGCAAACCGGACGGATTCCCTGCTCACCGACCGGCAGGGCAATGAGTGGGTACGCCTGCCCGCTAACCTCGGTGGAGGTATAGTAGTCAGAAATCCCACCACGCAGCAGCAGCGGTTTCTGACGGTTTCGCCCAACAATGGCGGCCTGCCCTCCTCCCGGATCAACAGCCTGTCGCTTGACCAAAACGGGCTGGTATGGTTTGCCGCCGACCGGGGTGTGGGGTACTTCGTGCCCGATGGCGTTCTTACCGGCGGGGCGGTCAACGCTGTGTTGCCGATTTTCGGGCAAAGAAGGCTCCTCAGCAATGAATTCAACACCGCCATCGTGACCGAGCCCGGCAACCGCAAGTGGGTGGGTACCCGCAACGGCCTGTACCTGTTCAATGCCGACGGCACGCAACTGATCCGACAGTTTACAGCTGCCAACAGCCCCCTGCCTTCCGCTCAGATTCTGGCGCTGCAATTCCGGGACTCCACCGGACGTTTGTATATCGATACCCCCATGGGCATGGTATCGTACCGGTCGGATGCCACGGCTCCGGCGACTTCTTTGCAAACCGTCACCATCTTTCCCAACCCGGTACGCCCCGGCTATGCGGGTGTGATAGGCATCAAAGGACTCGTGGACGAAACCGTGGTAAAGATCACGGATCTGGCCGGGAGGCTCGTCTACGAAACCCGCTCGCAGGGAGGCACTGCCTCCTGGAACCTGCTCGATTACACCGGTCGCCGGGCCCGCGGCGGTATTTACCTGGTGCTGCTGACCCGGCCCGACGGCACCGAGAGCAATGCCGGCAAACTGGCGATTATCGAATAACTTTGGGGCTTGATTTACAAGAACTTTTCGGGTAGCCTGCCGGGAGCTTTGTATTTTTACGGATATTCGTGCCCGATTTTATGTGGTTATTGGGTATGGGGTTATTAGTTATTGGTAGCCGGCTCGACTAATGACATTAATTTGATTATCAGATAAAATACACCTCACAGGACCTCACAAATAGCTAGTAGCTATTTGAATAAGACTAATTTTAGAATGGATCATCAGGACACAAAACCTTTTATTGTTGGTATCACCGGAGGAAGCGCTTCGGGAAAGACCTTTTTCATGAAAAGTCTGCTTTCCTCCTTTGGGGAAGGGGAGATTTGCCGCATCTCGCAGGACAACTACTACCGGCCAATCCACGAAATACCCAAGGATCAGAACGGGGTGGAGAATTTTGACTTACCAGAAACCATTGACCACCAGCTTTTTGCCCGGCATATTGCCGAGCTGCGCCAGGGTAAGGTAGTGCAGCAGAAGGAGTACACGTTCAACAACCCGCTGCTGGAACCCAAGGTACTGACCTTTACGCCCACGCCCATCATCATTGTAGAAGGCATATTTGTTTTTTACTTTTCCGAAATAGCCCAACTCATTGACCTGAAAGTATTTGTAGATGCCAAGGAGCACATCAAGATCAAGCGGCGCATCATTCGCGACAACAACGAGCGCGGCTATGATCTGGAAGATGTGCTCTACCGTTGGGAAAACCATGTGGCCCCCACCTACGACAAGTACATCAAACCACTCCGCTCGGAGGCAGACCTGATTATTAATAACCACCATAAGTTTGACCGGGGACTCGAAGTACTGGTGTCCTATCTGAAAACTAAGGTTGGTACGTAATTTTTGTAAAAGGTGTACCAACCCGACTGCACAGAAATCAGTAGTCTCCGCAGTTTGGCTGATGTTTTTCTTAAATCTCTGACACCTTTTTGCATCAAGCATGGTACCTTTCATGGCTAACCGCCCCCTGCCGTTAGGGCGTTTTCTCCTGTATCTGATTATGGCGGGTGTAGTTTTTGGCACTACTTCCAAGTGCAGGGCGCAGCTGATCATGGACAACCTCACCGATACCACCCAGTACAGTGAGGGCCTTTTTGCGATATATAAAGACATGAACCGGCTCCGTTTCAGCGGCTATATGCAGCCTCAGTACCAGGTGGCGCAGTTGGCGGGAGCACCCAGTTTCAACGGTGGCGATTTTCCCGAAGAGGTCAACAACCGCTTTATGCTAAGGCGGGGACGCCTGCGGGTAGACTACTCACATGTCAATGAGGAGGGCCTGCCTACCATTTACTTTGCCTACCAGTTCGACGGCACCGAGCGAGGCGTTTTTACGCGAGATTTCTTTGGCCGGGTCTACGAAAACAAGTGGAGCGTGTTCAATCTGTCGGCCGGAATCTTTCCCCGACCCTTTGGCTACGAAATCAACCTGAGTTCCAGCGACCGCGAGTCGCCCGAACGGGGCCGCATGTCCCAGATCCTGATGCGTACCGAACGCGACGTGGGAGCCATGCTTTCCTTTCAGCCCCAGCGCGACGACCACCCGCTCTCTTTTTTGCGCATTGATCTGGGGGTTTTTAACGGACAGGGGCTTACCTCGCCGAATGATTTTGACAGCTACAAGGATATTGTTTCGAGGATATCTGTAAAAGAACTAAAACCTGATCCGAATATCAGCATTTCGGCGGGAGCCTCAATCCTGTACGGTGGTATGGAGCAATTTACACGGGAAATCTACCGCATGCAGACAGAGGGCTTTCGGATAGACCGCTCGCCCTCCAACGTAGGTAAGATAGCCCCCCGGCATTACTACGGAGCCGATGTACAGCTGGGGATCAAAAACCCGCTGGGGCAAACCACAGTCCGGGCCGAGGGTATTACAGGCACGCAGACCTCCACCCAAACTACCTCTGAAACTCCCGGAAGCATTCCCGGAACCCTACTGACGCCCGCCCCGCTCTACATCCGGCCCTTTAACGGAGCGTACTTCTATTTTCTGCACTCTCTGCCCAACCCGCAGCATCAGTTTGGCATAAAGTACGATTGGTACGATCCCAATGCTCTTGTAGCAGGCCAGGATATTGACGAAGGCTATACGCCCGCCGACGTCCGGTTTGCCACGCTGGGCATGGGCTACAACTACTACATCAATGCTAACCTGCGGCTACTGCTGTGGTATGAGGTAGTTAGAAATGAGAAAACCCGCATGGAAGGGTACCAGCAGGATTTAGAGGACAATATATTCACCTGCCGGTTGCAGTTCAGGTTTTGAGAAAAGAGGAGAAAATATATTCGTAACTACCCCCCAATAGCTTTTTGTTCCGTTCTTCCAGCATGGTTATTTTGGTTCAATTTATTGTAAATTTGAGTGGTATACTAAAATCTTAATTATTTATGGAGAATACGATGCTCATAGAACTCACAAATCACAAGGCCATAAGGCTTTTGAGGGAATTGGAGCAATTGCATTTGATTAAAGTTATTGAGGATAATACTACGCCTACCACAAAAAAGCTTTCTGAAAAATACCGTGGTATGCTTTCCAAAGAGGATGGCAAGCTGCTTAATGAACACATTGAGAAAATGCGGAGCGAATGGAGCAGTATTTGATCGATACCACTACCCCCCAATAGCAATCATCGTCCGGTTTGTTTCGTACTCTGCCTTAGCGCCTTTCTCGGCGAAATCGCTGTGCCCGCCGTGGGCGAAGTGCTTGGCCTGAAAATGGGCCAGAATCAGCGGACGTACGTCTTCTCCGCGCCGCAGAGCTCCTAGTAAATCTACTTCTTTGGTATCGAACAGGCAGTTTTTCAGCTTACCGTCGGCGGTGAGCCGGATGCGGTTGCAGCCCGCGCAGAAATGGTTGGTAATGGTACTGATGATGCCAAAGGTACCCTGCCCACCTTCAATCCGGAAGCAGCGGGCAGTATCGTTTTCTTCACCGGGCAGGCCCTCAAATTCAAATTGGCCAGCGATTCTTTCCAGCAAATCTTTGTAAGATACCATGCGCGAAAAATCCCATTTATTCCCGTTGAAGGGCATAAACTCGATAAAGCGTACGTGCAGGTTGGGTTGGTTTCGGGTAAGTTCTACAAAGTCATTTACCTCCTCCACGTTCATATCCCGCATCACCACCATATTGAGCTTCACGCTGAACCCTTCGGCCAGCAGCAGGTGGATATTGTCGAGCGTTTTTTTGAAATGATCGCGGCGGGTGATGGTTTTGAAACGCTCTTCCTGCAAGGTATCCAAACTGATATTCAGCGAGCGTACGCCCGCTTTTTTCAGGGTATCCAGGTACTGATCCACAAAGACCGCGTTGGTAGTAAGGGTGAGCGAGGTAGGTAGCTGTCCCAGAGATTCGATAATTTCCCCAACATCCTTCCGTACCAGTGGTTCACCGCCCGTCAAACGGATCTTTTGCACCCCCATTTCCACAAAAATACCCGCCAGCGTCCGGATTTCATCGGCCGACATCAGCCAGGCCGAGGGCATAAACTGCATGTCTTCCTGCGGCATGCAGTAGTTGCAGCGCAGATTGCACTTGTCCGTAAGCGAGATGCGGAGGTAAGTATGTACGCGACCGAAAGTATCTGTGATGGGTTGGATCATGCTGTGTTTACAAACTATATTCCCTGAGAGTGAGGGTATTGATTTAAACAAAAATAGACAAAAGAATCGAAACCCAAACGGAGACCGCTCAGTGTTTCGCTCCTTCCATAACGCTGAAAACGTGTAATACGTGCGGAAAGAGGGCATCCATGTATTCGGTAACGCCACCGGTGCTGCCCGGCATGGTCACTACCAGCGTATTTCCGATCAGACCGGCCACGGCCCGCGACAGCAAAGCCGTAGGAATCCGCTCCTGCCCGTACTGTCGGGCAACCTCGGCAATACCCGGAATGGGCCGATCCAGCAGCTCTTCCACTGCCTCGGGGGTCACGTCCCTAGGCGACAGGCCGGTTCCTCCGGTGATCAGGATCAATTGATAATCCAGCGACACCAGACTTCGGATTTTCTCCTGAATCCGCTCCTTATCATCGGGAATGATGCTGTAATCGCTCGCTTCGATGGCAAAAGGCTGCAATTTTTCGATAATCCTGCGACCCGACTTATCTTCCCCCAGGCCTTTGGAAATACTATCCGAACAGACAATCACGGCCGTTTTAAGGTCGGGCATTGAGGCCTTACGGTCGCTCTTGCCGCCTTTCTTCTCCAATAGCCGGATATTCCGTATTTCCACGCCCTTATCAATGGGTTTCAACATGTCGTACATGGTGAGGGCTACCACCGACGCGCCGTGCATGGCTTCCACTTCCACGCCCGTTTTGTAAATCGTCTTGACGGTCATTTCAATCACAATCGTCAGGTCTTCGATGCGGTAGGCCACGCCCGTATACTCGATGGGCAGCGGGTGGCAGTCGGGCAGCAGGTCAGGGGTTTTCTTGACGGCCAGCAGCCCGGCGGCCTTGGCCATTTCGAACACATCGCCCTTAGGGACGGTACGTTCCTGAATAGCCCGGATGGTTTCGGGCCTGCTCACCTGCACGATG
>CATMVR010000363.1 GCA_950075905.1 uncultured Persicitalea sp.
CGCCATGCTCGCGCCAGCTCTTGGCCAGCATGAATTCCTCGTTCGGCTCCAGCATCGGGAACCGACGGATCTCATCCAGGTAACGTGAAAGTCCGCCCTCCGCGGACATGACGGGCAACGACGCAGTCGCCATGCTCGTACTCCTTTCCGGCTCCCGCCGAGCGGCGAGCCAACCACCCGATGTTCCATCGGGCAGGATCGTCCGGTGCTGTGCGTTGACGACGACCTTCGCCCTGTCGCCCGCGATGACACCCTAGCGGCGCCCCTTTAGCCATCCGCTTTCGCAACGCAGTATAGACGATGCGAGGGTGGCGGAAAGTGGGCAGCGCAGCAAAAATTGGTCACAGGATCGAGAGTTCTGCTTGCAAACGTGCAAACTCGGCCGGTGGTTCCGACTCGAAGCGCAATTCTTCGCCGGTGACCGGATGCTCGAAGCCGAGTGACTTGGCATGCAACGCGATCCGCTTGCGAATCCATCGCGAATGCATTGCCTGTTTGGTTTTGTAGCGAGGATCACCAAGAACCGGATACCCGGCGTCTGCGAAAGCCGCCTTGACGGCATCGGAGTAGCGTTTGAGGGAGAGGTACGTTTCTGCCAGCAGGTGATAGGCCGCCAGATTGTTGATTTCTCCATCGCGCACTCTGGTGATGCCGGGCAGATTGGCGGCGGCAAATTCAAGGTCCTTGGCTGCCTGCTGGTACGTAGCCTCGCGGGTAGTCCGGGTATAATCCGTTTTGGGTGAGCCTACTTCTTCCAGCTCGATGGGTACCCCACCGTACAGATGGGCGAGGTTGCGGTACGCAAGTCCCCGGAACAGTTTGGCCCGAGCCTCCACCAACGTTTTCTGATTGGCCGTTAGTTTTGATTTGGTAAGCCGGTTCAGAATAATGTTGGCGCTGGATATGATTTTGTAGTACTGCTGCCAGTGAAACCGCGCCTCCACCGAATTAGGGGTGAGGGTGGCCGGGTAGCTGCCAAACCGCTGATTTAATTGCTGGGCTCCGTTATATCCCAGGTCGGTGCCGTAGTGGTAGTCCATGGGCCGGTGCTCACCGTCCGAGAGGGTGCCCCGGGTCAGGTCATACAGAGCATAGATGGCTGAATTGAAGTCGCCTTCCGTGACAAATGAATTCTCCGGGCTGGCAAAGTCCAGGGGTATTTCCTGCAAAATTTCTTTTTCGTCGCAGCTCGTTACGGCCAGCGCCAGGGCTAGTGTGATCAGCCCTACGGGTATATTGAGTATTTTTTTCATGTGTTTCAAAGAAATTTAAATTAAAAACGTACATCAAGACCCACTGAAAGTCCCCTCATCACGGGCCGGCCGCCGGTGTCCAAACCGCTGCCCGTTTCCGGATCCCAGCCCACCCAATCCGTCCAGGTAGCCAGGTTTTTGCCACTTACAAACACCTTGATACCCTGGAAACCAATTTTCTTGGCTACGGGTGCACCCAAAGCATAGGATAGAGTCACGTCCTGCAGGCGCACAAAGCTACGATCGCCGTAGAAGTTGTACTCGGTGGCGGCAGCCTGGTTCAGCTCCCGGTAGCGGGCGTTCGGATTAGAAGGGGTCCAGTAGTCAAGCTCGCGCCAAAAGTTGTTGCGCCGGATGTTGTCGCCAATGCCCAGGCCATTAGGCATATTGAGCCCCAGATAGCTATCCCGACCGCCCTGAATAGAGTTGATGAAAAAACGGAAGGTGAAATTACGGTAGCTGAATTCGTTGAGGATACCAAAGTTGTAGGCTGCTTCCCGGCGACCCCGGATTACCCGGTCGTTGGCGTCCACGAAGCCATCGCTGTTTTGATCAATGATGCGGTGCGTTCCCACGAAAAACCCCTTGGGAGCCTCTTCACCCAGCTGAATGATGCCACCCGATTCGTAATCAAAAATGGCACCGATCGGCTGACCGATAAACAGGCCATTGGCCACCAGATCATCCTCAATACCATCCTGATTATTGTCCTGCCCCAGCAGCGATACAATCCGGTTGCGGTTGGCGGCCAGGTTGAAGTTGATATTCCATTTCAAGTCCTTGGCGGCGAGAACCTTGCCATTGATAATAAACTCAACCCCTCGGTTGGCGATGTTGCCCACGTTGGAGGTAATCTGGTTGAAGCCCGTTATTTCCGGAATATTGACGTTAAAAATCAGGTCGTTGGTGGTGGTGCGGTAGTAGTCCACGCTACCCGAAATCCGATTTTTCAAAAGCGAGTAGTCTAACCCGAAGTTAAAACCCGTGGTGGTTTCCCACGACAGGTTCGGGTTGGACAGGGTAGTGACCAGCTGTCCGAATTCGGTGGAGCCTCCCTCGCCGAAGACGTAGGCTGGAAAGCTGTTCAAACGGGCCAGCGACGAGTAGCGGTTGACCAGGTTGCCGTTGGTGCCGTAGGAACCCCGGAATTTCAGCAGGTTGATGGCGGGTGTTTTCAGGAAGTTTTCCTCGCTCAGCACCCAGCCGAAGCCGATGGAGGGGAAGAGGGCGGTTTTTTTATTATCCGCAAAACCTGAAAACCCGTCCCGCCGCAGCGTGGCCGTCAGCAGGTACTTGTAGTTGAACTCGTAGTTGATTCGTCCGGTCTGGTAGAGGTAGCTTTCGTCCCAGGCTCCCGAGCCGATGTTCTGGATGGTACCCAGGCTCAGGTCGTTGTAGCGGAGGCGCAGGTTGCTGTAATTGGTGCCCGTGGCGGTCGTTGACTCGAAGTTCCGCTCGCGGCGGCCCGCCACCAGCGTAATGTCCAGGTTATGGAGGTCTTTGACTGATTTCTTGTAGTTCAGGATATTGTCCAGCGTCCAGTCGTAGGAGTTGGTGTTTATTTTTGAAGCTCCACCAGCGGCCCCGTTGGAATACGGGTTACTGGTGTAATTCCGATCCCAGGAGTAATTGTGGCCGTAGTTGAGCCGGTAGGTAAGACCTTTCACGAAGGGTACGTCGATGTTGGCGTAAAAATTTCCAAACAGGTTATTGCGCTTGTCAAAATTATCGGCCGCCGCTACCAGAAATGGATTCGAAATATTGGCCCCCGTTGGATTTAGAATGAAATTACCATTTTCATCGGTCGGCTGCACTAGGGGAGGCATGATGGTAATGCCACTAAGTGCGGGTGAAACACCCGAGAAATCGGAAAAAGAAGCGAAGGTCTGCGCCCCTACCTTGAACCATGGGAAAATTTTGTTCTCGATGTTTATACGGGTGGTAATCCGCTTGAACTTGTCATTCATCACGAAACCCTTCTGATTGGTATACCCTCCCGAAAGGTAATAGGACATCTCGTTGCTCGACCCCCGGACGCTCAGGTTGTGGCTGGCAATAAACCCGGGATCGGTGGTGTTGTCCCACCAATCGTAGTTACTGCCATTCTCTATTCCCGCTCGCAGCGGTGGATCACTAATGACGTCATTGATGTCAAAATCCGGATTAGGCGTGGTAAAATCCGGGCCCAGGAACGCCAGCCGCCAGTCTACATCGGCGCTTTTTTTCAGAAATCCCTCCCGATCCAAAAGATTAAGGGTATTACTGGGAGTTTGGGTGGTATAGCTTCCGGTGTAGTTAAAAACGGGCTTGGAAGCTTTCTGACCTCCCTTGGTCGTAATCAGAATGACCCCGTTGGCCGCCTGCGCGCCAAAGATGGCCATGCTGCTGGGATCTTTCAGAACGTCCACCGATTCGATGTCGCTTGGATTAAGATCCCCCATGCTACCCGTAAAAATTATACCATCCACCACCAGCAAAACGTTCTGATTGCCGTTGATCGTGGTGCGGCCCCGAATGGAGATGGAAGGACTTTGCCCCGCCGTGGTCACCTGGCCAATGTTCAGGCCCGGTACCGTACCCTGCAGCGACTGGGCAAGGTTGACATTGGGCGACTCCCGGAAGGCCTCAATATCGGCACGTACCACCGAGCCCGTCAGGTCACTTTTCTTCTGGGTTCCGTAGCCTACTACCACCACCTCTTCCAACGATTTGGTATCAACTTTGAGAGATACGTTCAGGTTCGAACGGTTATTTACTGCTACTTCCTGGCTCAGGTACCCCACAAAGCTGAATACCAGCACGGGAGTGCCTGATTCGGGGACATCGATTTGAAACTTCCCTTCCGAATTGGTGGTGGTACCTTTCTGGGTACCTTTCAGCACCACGCTCACGCCGGGCAGGCCGGCGTTGTTTTCGTCGGTGACGGTACCTGTAAGCGTGATATCAGCGGGCGGATGGACTACATCGAGCCTGCCCTGTTCCTTTCGGTTGTCTGTACCGGGGGCTTTCCTTTTCAGGATAATGCGCTTGCCCACTACCTCGTACGTAATGTTGTTGGGCAGCAGTAGTTTGTCCAGTATCACCACGATTCTTTCCTGGGTAGCATTTAGCGATACCTTTCGTGAAGTCGGAATGAGATTGGGGCTGTAAGAGAATCTTACTTCGGAATCTTTCTCGATCAGGGCAAGTACGGCTTCAATCTCGAGATCGTTGGCCCGTACCGAAATCCGTTGATCGAGCAGTTCCTGGGCTGATACCGCCACAGCCAGTGAAACATTGGCAAAGATGGCAGCAAGGCAAACGGGCAGGAGAGACCAACGCATAACGTTGAAGACAAGTTTTCGGGTAGGCTGTTTTTTTTGCATATTGGATTGGGTTGTAGGAATAAGAATAAGGTCAGGGTTGGCAGCCTTTGCCGCTGATGATGATCTGTGCGTCCAGAATACGATAGCTGGCTTCAATGCTTCGGCAGATAATATCCAGCTTTTCGTAGGGAGGCACACCGTCGAGGTCGGAAGTAAACTGACAACCGGCAAAGGCTTTCTCATCGTAAACAATGTCCAGGCCATAGGCTTTTTCGAGGGTAGCCAAAACTTCAGAAACGGGTTCGGCCTTGAAAACGAAGGAAAAGCGGGGCAGATCGGGTGCGGTTTCGCTCAAAAGTACGGGATGATCTACAAGCCCCTTGACCAGCCTGATTTCTTTGCGTGAAAGCACCGCCTGCTGGTTGGGAAGAAGCAGGATACCCTCGCGTTCACGAATACTGATATTTTCCTGTTTGCCTATCTGATCGTTCACAGACACTGATACACGCCCGGTCCTGACCTTCACCTCCACGCTTTCATCTTTCTGATAGGCTCGCACGGTAAAACTTGTGCCCAGTACTTTGGTGACCAACTCATTGGCATATACGAAGAAAGGTTTGTCCGGATTTCGGGCTACGTCAAAAAACGCTTCGCCACTGAGGTACACCTCCCGCTTCGTGCCAACGCCGAAATTTTTAGCGAAACTGACGCGGCTTTGGGGCTGTAACGTTATGGTGCTGCCGTCGGCCAGAGCAATGGGTATTGGGTCAGAAGTATCATTTTTTCTTTCAATCAGGGCTGATTCGGATTTCCTGAGGTTGGTTTCGTAGGAGATTGTGTCAGTTTGGGTACTGGAACCGGAAAAGAAAAAATAGCCCAGTAGGAGCAAAATGGAAGCCGCTGCCGCCCAGGCCGTCCAGTTTGTGAATGACAGAACAGGAGTAGTATCCTGGTTCGAGATCGTACCTTTGATTTGCCGGAAAACAGCTTCTTCGTGCAGATCGGAAGAAGCCTTCTTTTCAACCTGTTGTTCAATTCCCAGCAGAAAATTGGTAGCGGCAATGACCTCCGGCTTTTTTTCAGGGTGTTTTTCGAGGAAACCGCGCCAAAAGGCATCCAGTTCTGCGTCGGGTTTACGCACCCAGCGTCGAAAACTGGCGTTTTCAAGAAAATCGTTGGTATTGAAATTTTCAAACTCCATAGGGGAATAGTCCATTTGGCCCTAAGGAGACAGCGAAGATCG
>CATMVR010000364.1 GCA_950075905.1 uncultured Persicitalea sp.
GAGGGCGGCTGCCCCACGGCCTTGATGGACACGGGCAGGGTACGGTCGGGTGCTTCCACTGGTACCGAGGCAAAGCCGTGCGCTACCGTCAGCGGCAGGTCCGACGCATCCAGCGGACGAATCAGCGTAGCCGTCACGTACACGTTGGGTAGGTGCTCTTCTTTTAACGAAAGCGTCAGTTCAGCGGCTTTTTTCTCGGTGGTCAGTACGTGGTGTTCCAGCAGGTGATTGCGCTCGATGGTCACCAGCAGGCGGCCGTCGAAGGGGGTTTTGAAGAGTACTTTGGCCTTATCACCTACCTTGTAGCTTTTCTGATCCAGCTCCATCAGCACGCGGCCTTCGGTACTTACCTCAAAGGAAGAGTACTCCGTAAAACCGTAGCCGTAGGCAAAAAAGGTCGTAGCGGTATAATGCTCTGCGCCGGGACGCCGTACCCGTACCTCGTACTCGCCCGATACCGTGGGTACGTAGCGGAAACTACCCCGACCGTTGCCCAGGCTGAGGGTATTGGTATACACCGGTTTTTCCCGCTTGCGGGAAGTATACTGCAACTGCTCGTTTTGTTTTTCCACCACCGTCTGGTACTCAATGCGGACTACCTCTACCAGCGCCTGCGCGCCTTTCTGCAAAGCACCCTGACTGTTGACGCCGATGACTTCCACCGGCAGGGGCGCATTCACGCTCACGTAGCTATCGGCCAAACGCAGACCGTAGAGGGTATTTTGCGTCAGTACATCAAAGCGGTGCAGGCGGTTGACAGGGCGACCGTTTTCGTCAAAGACCGTCACGTAGATTTTCCCTTCCAGCAGACCAATGTCCTTATAGCTCGTAGGAATAGGAATCTGCTCGGTGGCTTGTCCCTGGGCGTCGGTGGTACCTTGTCGCTGTCCGCGCTCGAAGGTCGTCTCGGCCGGAATATCAAACGTAAATTCGGGGAAAGCCGGTGCCGTAAACGCTTTGCGCTTCCACTGAATGTCCATCTCGTAGGTGCGGCCGGCGGCGGGCGGACCGAAGAGATTCAGGGCCGTGGCGGTCAGAGTCACAGTTTCGCCGGTTTTGTACTCCTTTTTGGCCCCGCTGAGGTCTACCTTGATGCGGTCGGGCATGAACTCTTCCACGCTCACGGCCTGCGAGGCCAGCAGTACTTCGTTGGCGTTGTACACTTCCAGCGTGTAGGTACCCGTCAGGGCCGAAGCCTCCACGGTAGCTTCGATTTCTACGGCACCCTGGGCGTTGGTGGTTTTGCGCCAGGTCCGGTACTCGCGGCCGTTGGGCGTTACGAGCCGGAATTTGAGCGGAATTTCCGCGGCGGTTTCCCAGCGTTGGGTGCGCAGCACGGTATTGAAGTGCAGGGTTTCGCCGGGGCGGTACATGTCGCGCTCGCCGTAGATGAAGGCTTGCAGGCCGGAGGGATTACTCCGCAGGCCTTCTACCTCGTAGCGGGAAGTTTCGATACGGGTATCGTCAAAGAGCAGGTAGTTGAAGTCCTCCTTGGTACGGGCCGTGATCATGGCTATTTTGAAACCGGGCGCTTTTTCGCTGAGGTTTTCAAAATGCGCCACCCCGTCGCCATCCGTTTCCAGGGTATAGACCGACTGATTGTTGGTACTCACCAGCGTGATCTCCACCTTGCTCAGCGGCTCGGTGGTTTTGATGGAATTGGCAAAAACCCATACCTCATCGTCGCCCTGCTTGGCAATAAGTCCAATATCCGACACGGACACCAGCTTGGCCGAGCCGAGGTAGGCTTCATCCTTAGAGAATACCGATACCAGGTAGACGCCTTTGCGGTCGTTGTGTTCGGGAATGGCAATGTTCAGGGCCGATACACCTTTGAGCCGGGACAGGTTGTCGGTATCTACGGTTTTATTCACCACCAGATCACTGTAAAAGCCCTGGTCGTCGGTGCTGTAATTGAAAGAACCCGTAGGCTGCCATTCTTCGCCCACGTAGCCATAGTCTTCGTAGCGGCTGTTGCGTACGTAGCTCAGGATATTGTTCTCGTAAATCTTGGCGATTTTCACCTGTACCTTGGGTACATTCACAATCTGCACGCCCACATTGAGTGCTCCTTTGGGGGTAAGGTACAGGGCTTTTTTATTCACAAATGAAATCCCCGCTGGCATTTTACCAAAAAACAGATCACGCGATACTTCCTCTTCCAACTGCGGACCGAGTACGCCTTTCAGATTTGTAGTGAGTTTGAGTACGTAGGTGTCCGTTTCGGTAAAATCACCGCGGAGGATAAAGCCATTGTCGGTCGCTTCGGTTTGGGTAGTCAGGGCCGGGTCGAGGGTAAAGCCGTTGTCGATGCTTTCGGGAGTCAGTTCCTGCGTAGTCACGACTCTGACGTAGCCTTTATTATTCTCAAAGCCCGTCTGTACGTCGGCTACTTCCAGGTGCAGGGGCGAGGGCAGGCTCGTAGCGCGCTGCAAGGCTTCGGGCGTAGCGTAGGTATTTCCCTGAATCTTCAGTCCTTTCTCTACCTGCACCGTCAGCGGTGTTGGGTTGTCGTCGGCGGTGCCGGTTTGGGTGAGGGCTACGGTAACGGTGCGGCCGTCGGAGGAAGGCAGGGTACGGAAGGTCGTCGCAGCATCGCGCAGACTCAATTTGAGGCGTTCGGCTACGGCCTGCGGCTCCACCGGATAGTTGAACGTCAGGCGTAGGCGGGCTTCGGGCCGACTACTTTCCGCCGAGCGCGTCCACCAGCTTTGCAGGTCAGTCAGTTGGAGGTAGGGCGTGTGGAATTCCACGTCCTCGTCTGACACCGCGTACTTTTGCTCTTCGGCAAATTTCAGGAGTTCATTCGTCAGTTCAGCCTTATAGGAAGTAGCCGCGCCGAAGGTACCAATGGGTGAAAAAACCAGCTCGTTGGGAGCCGTCCACTTGAATTTTCCCCGTACGGCGGGTTCCAGTTTTACGTACTGCGTGGAGTCCCAGATCCCGATCCGGCTTTCCTGCACCAGGTCTTTGCTGAATGTAAATACCAGGTTTTGCGAGAGCTGTACTTCGTCGGTGAAGTTGGTACCTACTACCCGCACAGTGTTGAGCGAAGAACAGGCGTTGAGCAGCCAGCCACAGGCCGCCAGCAGCAGCACAACCGGTAAAAAGAAGGATTTTTTCATGGCAAGAGAGGGCATTGTAGTAAGGGTTTATAGGGGAGGAATCTGATGCATGGAATTAGCGCTTCAAGGTAGCAATTTCATGGCAAAAAATGCAAAAATGTAGGATTGGAGTGCTGTGAGAGGCTGCTGGGCACACCAGACCCGTGGCACGGTTTCGATCCGTGCCACGGGTAGTGCTCGCAACCCCTCACAGCCGGGCCGTCAGCTGCATCGATGCGATTTTCCAGCTCCCTCCCTGCCGCACGCACATCGCCGAAAAAGCCACCTCATTGTCGAACCGGTAGCCCTGCACGGCGCCCCGGGCATTCCAGAAGCCCGTGACTACGCCCGCGTCGCCGTAGCTGCGGGTGGTGGTACCCGACAGACTCCCGTACTCGATCACGATCGAGCCACTCGCTACGCTTTCGGCAAAGGTACCTCCGTCCAGAATGCGGCCATCCGGTCCAACAAGCAGAAAATCATAGGTCATAAGCCGACGAATCGCGGCGGCATCCTTTTCCAGCAGGGCCTGGAAGAAAGATTGCGTGCACTCGGCAGCGTCGTTGGGCAGGCGGCCCGGCCTGGCTTCGGCCAGCGGAGCTGTCAGAAAAAAAAGGCAGAAAATCAGGCAATTTTTCATGGATTCTGGCCGGAGCATGGTCTGTTTCAGATAAACAGAAGAACACCCCTGCGTATTGTTTGGTGAAGTACCTATTGTCACTACTAATCCGGCAGGAGGGTAAACTGAATAGAGGCGATCTTCCAGCCAGCTCCCTGACGCATGCATACCAGGGTATAGGCTACATCGTGCTTGAAAGGCTTTCCCTGCAGCGTACCCTCGCTTTTCCAGGTACCCGTATCAATACCCATATCGCCGTACAGCCGCAGATTGGAATAGGTCACAGAGCCGGTATCGAAGACAAGCACGCCGTTTTTCAGCTCGTTGGCAAAGGTAATCCCATCCACCAGCTGCCCATCAAAACTCACCAGCGTAAAGTCACTGGCAAATAGGGTTTGCATCCTGGCAGCATCTTCATTGAAGAGCGCTTCAAAAAAAAGCTGTTTGCATTCGGCAGCATTGCCCGGCAGGGTGTTTTTTTGGGCAAAGGAGAAAGAACTAATCAGCAAAACAAGGCAGAGGGAATAACTAAATTTCATAGCTGCTTTTCCAATTTGATGGCTACAAGACTCTGTAAAAAGTATAAATCTGGTAGTAAAGTGCAGAATAGGCCGGGATTATCAAAATTTTCTTCGCTAGTTTTTGTACAGCGGTGGTAATTTACAAGCATATAGCGTATTTTAGGGCAACCAATGGAATGTTTTGTATCTGCGTATGAAAAACACTCTACGAATTGTATCACTTGTATGGTTAGTGCTGCTGGCGGGCGAAAGCTTTTCGCAGAGTCCGTGGCGTCTGAGTGCCTCGCTGGGCCCCTCACTTTCCTACAATAGACTATCTTCTGACCGCCCCTTACCTAACGGAAAATTTGAAGCCCCTGACCGCCTGGGCGCGCCGCAGCCCGGCGACGTGTTCGAGGAGCAGGTTCCGCCCGGCGATCTGGGCCGCATCGCCGCGCAATCGGCCAAGCAGGTGATCCTGCAGAAGGTCCGCGAAGCCGAGCGTGACCGCCAGTACGAAGAATTCAAGGACCGCGCCGGCACCATCATCAACGGCCAGGTCAAGCGCGAGGAATACGGCAACGTCATCGTCGACGTGGGCCGCGGCGAAGCTATCCTGCGCCGCAACGAGAAGATCGGCCGCGAAAGCTACCGCCCCAACGACCGCATCCGCTGCTACATCAAGGATGTGCGGCGTGAGACGCGCGGACCGCAGATCTTCCTGTCTCGCACCGACCCGCAGTTCATGGCCGAGCTGTTCAAGATGGAAGTGCCGGAAATCTATGACGGCATCATCGAGATCAAGGCCGTTGCCCGCGACCCGGGCAGCCGCGCCAAGATCGGCGTCGTGTCCTACGACAGCGGCATCGACCCGGTCGGCGCCTGCGTCGGCATGCGCGGCAGCCGGGTTCAGGCCGTGGTCAACGAGCTTCAGGGCGAAAAGATCGACATCATCCCCTGGAACGAGGACATGCCGACCTTCCTTGTGAACGCATTGCAGCCCGCAGAGGTGAGCAAGGTGGTCCTGGATGAAGAGGCCGAGCGCATCGAAGTGGTGGTTCCGGACGAACAGCTGAGCCTCGCGATCGGTCGTCGCGGCCAGAACGTTCGCCTCGCCTCGCAACTGACCGGTCTCGACATCGACATCATGACCGAAGAGGAAGAATCGAAGCGGCGCCAAGCCGAGTTCGAGGAACGCACCAAGCTGTTCATGGACACGCTGGACCTGGATGAGTTCTTTGCCCAGCTTCTGGTCTCCGAAGGCTTCACCAACCTCGAAGAGGTGGCCTATGTCGAGCTGGACGAGCTGCTGGTGATCGACGGCGTCGACGAGGACACCGCCAACGAGCTTCAGGCCCGGGCGCGCGATGTTCTGGAAGCCCAGGCGCGCGAGGCTCTGGAGAAGGCCCGCGAGCTTGGCGCCGAGGACAGCCTTATTGACTTTGAAGGCCTGACACCCCAGATGGTGAGGGCACTTGCCGAGGATGGCGTGAAAACGCTGGAAGACTTCGCCACCTGCGCCGACTGGGAATTGGC
>CATMVR010000365.1 GCA_950075905.1 uncultured Persicitalea sp.
TGGCGTATCAGCTTACGCCCTACACAGAAGATCTTTCCGCCCAGCTCATTTTCGGGGCCATTCCCGCCGAAGGCAAACTACCCGTGACCGTCAACGAGCGCTTTGCCTACGGGGCCGGAATCAGAACGCCCAATCTACAGCGACTCAAATACACCATTCCCGAGGAGCTGGGGCTGGATTCCAGAGTCATTAATTACAAGATAGACTCCATTGCCAACTACGCCATCGACCAGAAAGCTACCCCCGGCTGCGTGGTGCAGCTGGCCAAGGATGGGAAGGTTTTTTTCCGCAAAGCCTACGGCAAACATACCTACGAGGGCAGCGAGCCCGTCAAACTCAACGACCTGTATGACCTGGCGTCTGTTACCAAAATAACGGCTTCCACCCTGGCCCTACTGAGCCTCTATGATGAGGGTACGTTTGACCTGGACGCTACGATGAAAGACTACCTGCCCTTCCTAAAAAAATCAAACAAGGCTGACCTACCCTGGCGGAAAGTACTTACGCACAGTGCACGTTTGAAGTCCTGGATTCAATTCTGGCGCGAAGCCCGTAACCCCGATGGTACCTGGAAGAAAAATACCTTCAGCACCACACAATCGGTCAAGTACCCCACATCGGTAGTGGGCGACAGCCTGTTTATTCACAAAGACTACCGGGACGTCATCTACAAATCTATCAAAGACTCTCCCCTGAATCCTGAGGAGGGCTATGTCTACTCCGATCTGTCGTTTATCCTCTACCCACAGGTAGTTAAAAACATCACGGGCGTGGAGTTTGAGGAATACCTTAAAAACAATTTTTATAGCAAACTGGGAGCCAACTCACTTACTTTTAACCCCAAACGCTTTTATAAACTGGATCAGATTGTACCCAGCGAGCGGGATACCTTCTTCCGGCAAACGCTCATTCACGGACAGGTACATGATGAGGGGGCAGTGATGCTGGGTGGATTGAGCGGCCACGCCGGGCTTTTCGGCAACGCCAACGATGTCATGAAGGTCATGCAGATGTACCTGCAGAACGGCTACTTTGGCGGCAAACAGCACATCAGCCGCGACGCTCTTTTTGAGTTTACCCGCTACCAGTACCCCGAGCTGGGCAGCCGCCGGGGCATAGCTTTCGACAAGCCTACCTTCAGGTACTCGGGCAACGCTCCTAAATACGCCCACCCGCTGAGCTTCGGCCATACGGGCTTTACGGGCATCATGGTCTGGATGGACCCCACCACAAACCTCGATTTTGTGTTTCTGTCTAACCGGGTCTACCCCACCCGCGAAAACACCAAATTGTATACCCTCAACATCCGGACATCTATCATGGATGTGGTCTACCAAGCGCTGGCCAACAAGAAGAAAGAGTACCTGATGGCTATTCCCTGAACACAAAACGCAGACAGCGTTTTGAACGCTGTCTGCGTTGTTTAACATTTTCAAAATGAACAAAATAAACCTCGCCGAAAAGCTATCTCTCTTTCAGGACCACTGGAACCCCCGCATTGTGGGTGAGCTCAACGGGCAGCATGTCAAGCTGGTAAAATTCAAAGGGGAGTTTGTCTGGCACAAGCACGACCACGAAGATGAGCTTTTTTATGTGGTACAAGGTAGCTTCAACATGGAGTTTCAGGATAAAACCGTGGCGCTTTCGGAAGGAGAATTTCTGATCGTACCCCGCGGTGTGGAGCATCGGCCCGTAGCCGAAAAGGAGGTATCCGTTATGCTCTTCGAACCCTGTACTACGCTCAATACGGGTGATACCAAAGGGGAACTGACCAAAGAAAGCCTTGAAACAATTTAAAGGCTAAATACTTTGTCAAGTATTGCAACTCACAACATTGACCGATCCGACATGAAGCTATTTTTGCCTTTCCTTTCCGGCTTTTTATTTATTACTGCTCTTTCTCCTGTTAGCGCCCAAACACCCCAGGACATCCAGAAAATAGAAACCCTGACCAATCAGGCCTACCCGCAGCTGGATGCCCTCTACAAGCACCTGCATCAGAATCCGGAGCTTTCGCTACAGGAGCAAAAAACCGCCGCCCGCCTGGCTTCCGAGCTCAAAACGCTGGGCTTTGAGGTGAAAGAGCACATTGGCGGCCATGGCCTGGTAGGAATACTACGCAACGGCCCCGGCCCCACCGTCCTCATCCGGGCGGATATGGACGCCCTGCCTCTGGAAGAAAAAACCGGCCTGCCCTACGCCAGCAAGGCCCGGGGCGTCAATGCCGCCGGCAACGAGGTCAATGTGATGCACGCCTGCGGGCATGACATCCACATGACCGTATTTGTGGGTACCGCGCGTGCGCTCGTCGGCCTGAAAGATCGCTGGAAAGGTACCCTGGTGCTGGTAGGACAACCCGCCGAAGAAAACGGATTGGGTGCCGACCGCATGCTGAAAGACGGCCTCTTTGACTACGCCCCCGTGCCCGACTACGCCATTGCCCTGCACGACAACTCCTACCTGCCCGCCGGCACCATTGGTTACCGCGACGGCGCCATGATGGCCAGCGTGGATATGATGGACATTACGGTTTTTGGACAGGGTGGCCACGGAGCCGCACCGCACACGACCATCGACCCCATTGTGCTGAGCGCCCAAATGGTGATGGCTTTCCAGACCATCGTAAGCCGGACGATAAGCCCCATCGAACCAGCCGTAGTAACGGTAGGTTCGTTTCACGGGGGTACCGTGCACAACATTATTCCCGACGAAGTAAAAATGCAGCTGACTTTACGCTCTTACTCGCCGGAGGTACGGCAAAAAACGATCGAGACCATTGGCCGGATAAGTGAAAACCTGGCCCGGGCCGCCGGCCTTCCCGCCGACAAACTACCGGTGATCAGTATCCGGGAGCCCATGACTCCCGCTACGGTCAATGACCCGGCCCTGACCAAACGTCTCGTCGGCTTGTTCCGGAGTACCTTTGGGGAAGACAAGCTCGTAGAAACCGAGCCCTACATGGTGGGGGAGGATTTCAGTCGGTTTGCGTTAGAAAACAGGCGGGTACCTATCTTCATGTTTTGGCTCGGTACGCTTTCGCCCGCCACTATTCAGGAAGCCAAAGCCAAAGGTACTCAACTCCCTTCACTCCACTCGCCCCTGTTTGCCCCCGTACCTGAGCCAACCATCAAAACGGGCGTCAAGGCCATGAGTGTGGCGGCGCTACATCTTTTCGACAAACAGGCCAATTAGTACGGCCTATTTGTCGTTCATTAAAATAGTGCAATATTTTAATTAAAACCTTATAAGGACTGGTACAGTTCTTTAAGAGGAAAGCATATTGACTATACCATGAACCCATTGAAAATACCGACTCTATCTGCTTTCGGAAGAGCGCACATCTCTCCCGATGAACTATACGGCTCGCTATTCGATGCCGTACAGACGGCTATTCTGTTTAAAGACTCAAAAACTTTCGCTGATAGCATTCCGAAATGTGACCCTGTATTGATTCTCGAAATGTACGGGCATCAAAAAGATCGTGCAGAGTTTGATCTTAGAAAATTTATAGTAGACCACTTCGAATTGCCCCGGGCAATCCATACCCGAAGGCATGACGACGAAAAAGTAGACCTGGAAGAGCACATCGACCGGCTGTGGTCGCGCCTTTCTCGCTTTCCCGAAGATCAGGAAAAGGGGGGCTCTCTGCTGGCCCTTCCCAAACCCTACATCGTTCCCGGCGGTCGATTTCGCGAAATTTACTACTGGGACAGCTACTTTACGATGTTGGGGCTGGCGGAGTCCGGCCAAACCGAGATGATCCGATACATGGTCCATAATTTCTCCCATTTGATCGACCATTTCGGGCATATTCCCTGCGGAAACCGCACCTACTACCTCAGCCGCTCCCAACCTCCTTTTTTTTCCCTGATGGTGCAACTACATGCCAAAGTTAGTGGGAAAGAAAAACTGCTCAAATACATGCCGCAGCTCAAACGCGAGTACGACTACTGGATGAACGGCAGCGAGCAACTGGCCGAGCCCTACGCTACCCACCGCCGGGTGGTCATGATGCCTGACGGTGCCGTGCTCAACCGCTACTGGGACGACCGGGCCACTCCCCGCCCTGAGGCCTACCACGAAGATGTCGAGCTTGCCAAAGAAGCAAAAGAAAAATTTGGCGCTGATTGCAAGACTACCTACCGCCATATCCGCGCCGCCGCCGAGTCGGGCTGGGATTTCAGCAGCCGCTGGATGGCCGACGGCCAAACGTTTTCCAGTACTCAGACTACCAACGTTATTCCTGTTGACCTGAACTGCCTGCTTTATAACCTCGAAAACGTCCTTGCGGAGGGGTATTTCCTCAGCAACAATTACGAAATGTACCGGCGTTTTGACCAGAAAGCCCGGAAAAGACACGCTGCAATCAATACTTACTTCTGGGACCCGAAAAAGCGCTTCTACCGCGATTATGACTTCTGTCGGAAAAGTTTCACCAAAACATTCAGCCTGGCGGGAGTATTTCCTCTTTTCTTCAAACTGGCCGATCGCAAGCAGGCCCACTTTGTGGACGCCTACATCCGGCTCAACTTCATGCGCTCCGGGGGCGTGCTTACCACCCTTACACAGACCGGGCAGCAATGGGACGTCCCCAATGGCTGGGCACCTCTGCAATGGATCGTTTACAAGGGATTGCGAAATTATCAGTTCAACTGCGCGGCCGGACGGCTACGCGACAACTGGATGCATCTGGTTGAAAAACACTACTATGCATCGGGCAGACTTCTCGAAAAATACAATATTATCAACACCAATCTGGAAGCTTGTGACGGTGAATATGAGTTGCAGGAGGGGTTTGGATGGACAAATGGTATATATTTGAAAATGAAAAAAGAAAAAAGCCTTTAATATCTTCATCCCGCTATGCAATACGTACTTCATGCCTATGACTTCACCGACGAAACGGCTCCCCAACGACGGCAGGATGTTCGTCCGGCCCACCTCGAAAAAGCCCGTCAGCTCAAAGAAAACGGCAATTTTGTGCTGGGAGGAGCTCTGCTGAGCCCTTCCGGACAAATGATAGGCTCTATGATGATTGTGGATTTTGAGCAGGAGTCCGACCTGGATAAGTGGCTGGCTACCGACCCCTACGTAACGGGCCGGGTGTGGGAAAAAATAGATGTCAAACCTTTCAGGCAGGCACAGGTGTAAGGCCCACGACTTCCCAAAATTTCCTATCTCACAAAATGAACCGATGATTCAAGCCGTTATATTAGACATGGACGGCCTGCTGGTAGACTCTGAGCCCATTTGGCAGGAGGTTGCCATCGAGGTCTTTCGTAGAATTGAGGTACCACTGACCATAGAAATATGCCAGGAAGCTACGGGGCTGGGGACCACCGAATTTGTCAAATATATGTATCAGCGATATCCCTGGCAGAATAAAACCCTTGCTCATGTTGGTGAGGAGATTCTCGAAATCGCTCATCATCGCATTGGTACCACCGCCAATGAAATGCCCGGTGCTATTGATTTAGTCCGTTTTTTTTACGAACGCAATATACCCCTGGCGGTTGCTTCGGCTTCGCCGATGGGCATTATCGAGACGGTTCTGGAAAGATTGGGTATACGCCCTTACTTTCAGCTGTGGCACTCTGCTTTGCTGGAAGCCCGCAATAAACCCTATCCTGATGTATACCTTGGCGCTGCCCGCAGGCTTGGAGTCGCCCCCCCGGCCTGTCTCGCTTTCGAAGATTCAGGCAATGGTATGTGGTCAGCCCTTGCGGCTGGAATGCT
>CATMVR010000366.1 GCA_950075905.1 uncultured Persicitalea sp.
GCTGAGCTGGGCCGGAACCCCTATGCGGGTATCCTGGGTCCAGACCCAGTGAAAGGCTCGATTGTCAATGTCATCGAGCCAGTAATCATTCATAAAAAAGGCAGGATTGATTCCGCTTTCATTTCTCCATCCCTTTATTCTAAAGCGGCCAATGTCCATGATTCGGTCTGGATACTGGACTTCGACCAGTTTGAGGCCTGCACCCGGTAGCGCTGTAGTGTGTGTCATACCGTTTGTAATTAAAGCATGTGGGAGAAGATTCATCATAGGATATATTATTTATAAGGCTTTTACTGGAAATCAAATAGCAATCCCAGGCTGATGTATCGCCGTTCCTGCGGAAACCGCGAGGCTAGGTTGACACCGTCAGCTTCCCGGATACCAGGAACGAAGTACTGGGTATTGGTAATATTGTTTATCGATACCTGCACCGACATCCCTCTCAGGGCGTCTTTGTAGGTCAGCGCGGTATCAAATATAAGGTAGGGGTCAAAGCGAGTGATGGGGTTCCTGCTGCCGGAGGTACCCTCTCCGGTTTTACGGGCTCCCACGTAGTTTGCACTCAGGTTAACATTGATTTTTTGGGTGGGTTGGTAGTTTCCGCCCATGTTGAAAATGAAGCCCGCAATGTCGCTGATTCTCTGTTTGCGTTCCAGGTCTCTTGGATTGGTAAATGTAAAGTTCCCCCACAGGCTAAACCGATCGGTTTTGTAGGAGCCTTCCCCCTGCAGTCCCCAGATTTGCTGCTTGCCGATGGGGAGGAATTGGGTGGTAGAATCGATATTGTTTCTGCCATAAAAAACCCTTTCGGCACCAATGACATTACTGTAATTGGCCTGATAGGCCACCGCGCTGAACGATAATTCCTTGCTGATGCGCCAGTTGACGCTCGCTTCCAGGTTCTGTACCCGCTCGGGCTGCAAGGTTGGGTTGTTGAGCCGGCGCTCGTTGGTGGTGCCGTACTTCTGCAGATTGGAGGCGTCCTTGAAGGCTTGGGCGTAGATGACCTTGTACACAAACTTCCCCCGTGTGAGAATGGAAGCAAGACGGGGGTTAAAAACTGTGCCGTACCCTCCATTGAGGCGGATACGGTTATTGTCCATCCTCAGCCCGCCCACCAGTTTCAGGTAGCTACGAGGACTGTACGTGACCTGTGAATAAAGCCCAAGATCGTAGCTGCGGTAGTTATTGCCTCCCGGAATTGAGTCAGTCAGATACCCCCCTTCATCAGGAAAGTTGGAACCGGAGCGGATGTAATCTCCCTGAATGTAGCTACCCCTGATCTCCAGGCCACTGCTGATATCGATCTTTGGAGTAGGAGTATAAAACAGGCGGAGCTCGTTTCGAAGCTGGTTTGAATAACGATACAGGTATTGGGTGCCCGTAGTGGGCTTTTTGTTGTTTGCCAAGTCGAGCAGGGAGTACTTTGAGTTGTAGTAACCCGAATAGAAGGCCAGGTTTGTATTGCCGGCAATTTCGTGAATCTTGAAAGAGGTAATGTTCAGCAGTTGAAAATTATCGCCCAGGGATTTGGTGTAGGTGGTAGAAAAGGCATTGTTGGCCGTAATCCAGCGCGAGTAATTGGGGGCCGAAAGGCGGGAACGGTTGGTATACCATGGGGTAGCTCCCTCGTTGGTACGCCAGCTGTACGCCGAAATGGTGAATTCCTTGAACTCTACCTTGAAGCGCACAAACCAGTCGTGGGTGACGTTATTGTACCCCACATTCTGATCGCCTATCTTCCCGTCAAAGACAAACTGGTTATCCAGGGACGCGGCTAGCTGACGACCCTCCGGCGACAGCCTGATGGCCGAAGCCTGGGTGCCGGCATAGTCTATTTCAAACAAATTACTTCCGGGGAATTTGGTCAACAGCGCGCTGCTATTCAGGTAGTTTTGGGCAAGAAACTGTCCGTTGGCGTTGGTGCCCTGGATACTGAGCAGATTCGCGTACTGATCAGGCGTACGCGAATCGTAGTTCCAAGTTGCAAAGTCACGCGAGAGGTCCATTTCGTCCGACCGAAAGTAGCGTCCGGTTACCGTCAGAGCCACATCCCGGCCTTTGGCGGTCAATACGCCGTCGGCGTACCGGGTGTTCCAGGTGCCGTTTCGGGCTTGCCCGTTAAACTCCAGCCTGCGGTTGGTGCCGGTGCTTGATTTGTGGCTTTTGGTAATGACGTTGATCACACCCGAGAAAGCGTTTGCACCGTAGAGCGTTGATGCCGGGCCATAAATAACCTCCACACGCTCGATATCGGCAATGGGGTACTGCCTGGAAATCGGAATATTGTTAGATACCAGGTCATTTTCTTCTACCCCATCTACGAGCAGCAGGGTACGGTCGTTGGATACGGAGCGGTAGCCGCGCTGGTAGAAGTAGGAGTAGCCCGGGCCGTTGCCTTTGGCTATATCGAATCCGGGCAAGTCGTGCAGCATTTGTTCAAGGCTTTGGTAGCCCCGCTGCCTGATGTCGGCTTCGGTAATCACCATTACGGTAGCGGGTACCAGTAGCAGGTTTTCCAGTTTTTTTGATACCGAAGTGATCTGAACGATTTGTTCCTGCAAAGCTTTCATTTCCGTTACAAGTAACTTAAACTGCTCGGAAGCAGAGAAATCCGGTTCAAAAACAGGGTTAATTTCCAGTATTCGGGTGATAGCGCCCTTGGCAGACTCCACTGAGTCAATGGCCAGGTACGTCTTAACCAGAATCTTGTAGGCCTGCACCTTGCCGTCCTCATTGAATCCCTTGTCGATGCAGGCTCTGAGGCTTTCCAGTACCTCGTCGAAATTTCCGGTAGCATATTTTTTTTCGGCCTCGGGCAATACGATGGACTCATCGCAGACCGATTGGGCAGAGAGCCCCGTGCCGCAGAATGCGCCAAGGAGTAAGACTAAAAAAATGTTGAATGTAGAGTTTCTGAGCATAGCATTCGCTTTCTTTCGCACTTATTGAACTTCCTTCTTCACGGCCTTTTCGTAAGGGATCTCCTTCCCCACAAACCGGTTCCACTCGTCGACGGTCATATCCCGGTCAATCTTTTGCACCACCTGCCGATATAGATCTTCGGGATTTATACTCCACACCCGCACGGTGCGGTCTGCTCCGCTGGCTACCAGATTCTTAGAGTCTTTTGAAAAGGCAATCCCCAGTACCCAGGTATCGAAGTCATCGATTACGATGGGTTGTATCTGCCGGTTGGTAATGCTCTCGTAGCTCCATAGATGGACGGTCCAGTCGTAGCTGCAGGTAGCCATCAGATTACCATCGGGCGAAAATATAATTTCGTTGACCGGCGATGTATGCCGGCCCGAGAGCGGTAGCCCGATGCGGTCAATTTTGTTGTCTTTAAAATTCCACTGGTACAGCGACCCCGCCGAGTTGGCTGTAATCAGGTGGTTACCAGTAGGATCAAAGGCCAGAGCTGTAACGCGGGTACCAAAGCCGTAGTAATTAAACGAGGCGGGCTCTTTGCGGAGGTCATTGATATCCATCAGAAGCACACGGCCATTGCTTGCTCCGCAGGCCAGCTGCTGGCCATCCGGGGTGAGCCTGGCGCAGAAAAGGTCGATGCCCGTTCTGACACTTTGCAGGGAGTCAAGCCCCGATGTGGTGATTTTCCAGGTACGAATGGTGCCATCGCCACTAACGGTGATGAGGCGGTCGGATGTCTTGTTGATCAACACCGAGTTGATGACCCCCGGATGGGCCAGGATTTGCCGGGGAAGCGCAGCGGGAAGCATGGTGTCCCAGATGTACAGATGTCCCTGCGCACTACCCGCATACAGGCGGCTGCCGTTGGCAGAAAAAGCTAGCGACCGCAGGGAGGTGGGTCTTTTTTGCTGGGTATCGAAGGTCTGTACGGAAGGTTGGGTAGTCAGGTCAGCACTCCAAACCTTTACGGTGCCGTCGTCACCCGCCGAGGCAAACGACTCTCCGCCCGGCTTTCTTACTACGGTGCGCACAGCATCGCGATGCCAGCGCAGTACAGTTCGGGTATCTGTGGCCTTGGACAGCGCTCTGAAAATATCCGGATTGTCTTTCTGCCCGCCATTGCGGATATTGAAACGGTAAGCCTGGGCAGCCAGAAGGGCCGGCAGGATATCCTGGGAGTTTTCGGCCATTTGATAAGATTGAATGGCAATGGACCGGGCAATGGCTTTACCACGTTGCTCTTCGGCGTCTTTCTGGGAAATCTGAGCGTCGCGACGCGACAGGTCGGCCTGAAAGCGCAGGGAGTCGGCAATAGCCCGGGCCTTGACGGCCAGATCTTTCTGGCGCTCGGCTATTTTCTGGGCCGAGTCGGCCTTGACTTTCTCAATTACAGCTACTTGCTTTGCAATCTCGGCTTCGATCCGCTTTATTTCGGCGAGCTGCTGCTCCCTGACGGCAATGGAGCGTTGCTCTTCGGTGAGCCGGCGCTGCTGCTCGGCAATGGTTTCCTGCTGCTCGGCAATCCGCTTTTGCGAAATACACTCCCGGGTTTGTGATTCGGCCCGGGCGCGTTCGGCCATAGCTACCTTTTCTTTTTCCAGCGATTGCTTGCGGCTCTGCTCGGCGTCGTACCGGAGTACCAGTGAAATGACCAGAAAGAGCAGGGACATCAACGACCCCAGGCCCATCACAATGGCAAAATACCGCGCCCGCTTCAGCTCCCGCTTCTGCTTGTCTTCGTTGTTTTTGATGGTATTATCGTACTCGATCCGGCTGTGGTCCAGGTAGTTGACTACCCGCTCGAAGTAAGGATCATACTTTTCGGCCCATTCTTTGGTGGGATGGGTCTCTTTGAGCCATTTCAGGGCAATCTGCAACTCCGGGTTGACCAATAGGCCCGTTTTGCCAGCCTGGTACAATTGGGCCGAAACTGCCAGCTTTTTATACAGCTTAGCCGACTCAGTTTCCTCTTCAATCCATTTATGAAGCCTGTCCCATAAGATGGTGATGCGTTCCAGGGAAATGTCAATGAACGAGTGATTGTCAATTTTCTGAGTGTAAGAAGGAGTAAGAAAGGCCGTACCCCGCTCCCGGAAACGGTTGATTACATCGGTGAGTATTTCTTCGGGTAGCCCCGTCACGCGTACAATCGTGCTCAGCAAGGCGGGCTTGATAATCCCGATATCGCCAGGAGCAAGCACGATGAGCGAGGTAAAGATTTTCTGCGCCGCCAGCCGGCTGTTTTGGCCCGGCAGGTCGTGGTATATTTCTTCGGCGTGCCGCGAGATAGCCTCCCGCATGGTGCCTATCGCTTCGTAGTGGGAAATGTCAATTGGCTTGGATCGGTCCTGACTCTCCCAGTGGTTCCAGGTGCGCATCAGGGCGTGCTGCAGAATAGGTAGCGAGTCGTAGCTTCGCTCTGTTTCGCCGAGGAGCCGCTCTACCAAAGCGGGGGTGATGGTGGCTTGCCGGAGCTGAATGGGCATGACAATGGCCTGCCGTATTTCGTCGATATTCATCTTAGGCAGCAGGTAGTACCCCTGATTGATCACCTCGGTAAACCCTGGGTAGTTGGTGCAGGCGTCCAGGTAATCGGAGCGCATGGTCAGCACTACATACACAGCACAGTCACGCAGCCGGATTATATCCATGATAATGCCGATGAGCAGCGCCGTTTCGCTCTGGGCGGAGTCTTTATTTTCGTTTTCCCGATACCGGAAAACCTCCTCAAACTGGTCGATGACCAGCAGGATGTTTTTGTCGCTCATGGCTTGCAAAAGCCGGCGGAGTACTTT
>CATMVR010000367.1 GCA_950075905.1 uncultured Persicitalea sp.
GGGCCGGCAGGGGGCCGTGCGGCTGAGCCGGCAGTAGGTGCCCGGCCACGATACCAAGAGATCAGTCAAGCAGGCGGGCGGTTCCTCAGGGACCGCCCGTTTTTGCCTGGATAGGGTTGTTTTTTTCAAAATTTCTAAGTTTTTGTCCATTTTTTCTAAGTTTTTGAAAGAATAGGCAAACATGGGAAGTAGGCTCTTCCTCTACTTTTGAGACATCCTATTCGAGTCCTGAATCCGAAATTCACATAGTACTCAACGTTAAACACACACACATGAACTCAAATCATTTAGCGGTTGCCCTACGGGTACCCCTGCTTTGCTTCGTCTGCCTGTTTGCTGCTCTGTCCTTACCAGGGGCAGTTCTAATTCCACAGGGAAATTCACAAGACACACTTTTTCTTGTGGTGAATCAATCCGGAGATTTGGAAAAAAGTGGCTACTCGCTGCGAAATGCGGTGGCTGCCGCAAACCAACACGTTGGGGTTACCGAAATCAGGATTGCCCCCGGCCTTTTTCGGAAAAAGGAAAAACTGGTATTGTGTAAGGTACCTTTGCGCGTGGAGCCCTATACCCGTCTCATTATCCGGGGGCCCGGCTCTGAGTACCTTACACTTTCGGGAAATCACCAGAATCAGCTATTTGATGTTGCTTCCGAAGCCTACCTTGAACTTCGGGACCTAACCCTTGCCGAAGGGCGTACCGCCGGAGACCACTACGGGCTGGCCGGGGGAGCCATTCATAGTAAGGGCACATTGGTGATGAAGCGCTGCCTGGTTACCAACAACATTGCCGCTGGGTGGCTTGGCAGGGGCGGAGGTATTTGTAACGTGGGAGGAGTGGTTGTGCTGGAAGGATGCCGTTTGCTCGGCAATACCGTCATTGGCGGGAGCCAGACCAGCGCCGGCGGAGGCTTGTACAGCAAAGATGGAGTAGTGGTGATCCGCAACGGTACTATTACCGGAAACCGGGCAACGGGAGGTACCTCCAACCAGGGGGCGGGTATTTACTGCGCGGGAGGAGTGCTGGAAATATCAAATACCCATATCTCAGAAAATGTGCTTACCGCAGGTCGGGACACGCACTACGGGGGCGGACTCTATCTTGAAAGTAAAGAGGCACGGCTTACTGACTGCTCCGTGGCCGGGAATGTGATTGAAGGCAGCGCCGAAAACTACGGAGCCGGCATCTACAACCGGGGCAGTCTGCACCTGGCTCACTGCGAATTAAAAGAAAACCGGACCGGGAAGGGTCAACGCAACCGGGGCGGAGGGATTTACCATAGTACGGGTTCGCTTACCTTGATCCAGTGCAGTCTAAACCGAAACAAAGCTAGTGGGGGAGGTCTGGAAAACTTAGGCGGTGGTATTTATAGCTTTGCCGACCAGGTCAATATAGGCCATACAGCCATGTACGGCAATAGGGCAGCTTCTCTTTTCTCTGATATGGACGGAAAGCTGAACTCCCTGGGAAACAATCAAATCAGTAGCATGGCGGATATTATTCTGATGCCCAAAAAGACCGGGATCCAGATTATGGTGATTCGCTGAGAAATTTGTGCCAGAAAAGGTAAGGTATGTCGCCGGAAGCCGGCAGATAAAAATCTGGTTGGAAAATGATAACTTGTAAACATTGGTAAAAAATATTTATTTGCTGCCTTATTTCCACTCAAACCTACCTACCAATGAACCACAAATTTTTGAGCGTGGCCTTCGTATGCCTCTGCGGACTGCTCAGTGCCTGTTCTGTCGGGTCGCGCACCATGAAAACCTCCCCCGATTACCTGCTGCTCAACCGCACCGATTTTGAACTTTCGGGGCAGGTGCAGGCTGAGGCTACCACCACCCGGGTGTTGGGCATCGACTGGAACCGTCTTTTTCGCTGGGAGTCGGCGGCCATTGGGGCCGACCTAAGCCAGGGAATCGGCCAGCCGGCCGCTGGATTGTCGGCTGTGGGTACTGGTGATGGCGTAAACATTGCATACAATGTCATTGCCAATCTGCCCGTCATTGGGTCAATTATCAAAGGCAATACGGCCTCGTACGCCCTGAGTAACCTGATGCGTGATACCCCCGGCTACGATGTGATTTTGTACCCGCAGTACTACCGCACCATCAAGGGCTTTCCGCCCTTTTACTCCAAGACCGAAGTAAAGGTCACAGCCCGTCTGGGAAAACTCAAAAACTAAGCAGCTACGCAAAGAGGGCTGATGAGCGGAACAACCGTACATCAGCCCTTCTTGTTGAGTAAAATACCTAGGCAGCCACCATAGTTTTAACGGCTTTCCTTACCGCCGGTGCCACCACCGTGCCCAGCAACTCAATGGCCCGCATCACCTTGGCGTGCGGCAGGGTACCCACGCTTATGTGCAGCAGAAAGCGGGTATTGCCAAAGAGCTCGTACTCCCACAAAATCTTATCTATGACCTGCTGCGGGCTACCTACCAGCAGCGATCCGTCTGGCTCGCGCATCAGCTCGTAGTGCTCGCGGTCCATGCCCGACCAGCCGCGCTCGCGGCCAATTTTGCTCATCACGTAGGCATAGGGGCCGTAAAATTCGTTGGCTGCTTGCTGCGAATCGTCGGCAATATAGCCGTGCGAATTGATGCCCAGCTGCAATTTGGCGGGGCTATTTCCGGCTTTTTTCCAGGTATCCTTAAATAATTTCGTAAACGGCACAAACCGCTCGGGCATACCACCGATAATGGCCAGCGCCATCGGCAGGCCATGACTCGCCGCCCGTACTACCGACTCGGGTGTACCGCCTACGGCAACCCAAATAGGCAGCTCGGGCTGGTGTGGTCGGGGGTACACGCCGCGGTTGTGGATAGCGGGCCGGTGCTTGCCTTGCCAGGTGATTTTTTCGCTTTTATTGAGCTGCATGAGCAGTTCCAGCTTTTCGGAAAAGAGCGTGTTGTAATCTTTCATGTCGTTGCCAAAAAGTGGAAACGATTCAATGAACGAGCCGCGCCCGGCGATGATCTCGGCGCGTCCGCCCGACAGCAGATCTACGTGGGCGAAGTCCTGAAACACCCGCACGGGGTCATCGGAGCTGAGTACCGTTACGGCGCTCGACAGTTTAATGTTTTTGGTTTTGACGGCCGCCGCGGCCAGCACTACGGCTGGCGAGGAGACGATGAAGTCGGGCCGGTGGTGTTCGCCAACGGCAAACACGTCCAGTCCCAGCTGGTCTGATAGCTCGATTTCCTCCATGAGGTTCATCATCCGCTGGTGCGGGCTGAGGAGTTTTCCGGTAGCGGGGTCCGGAGTGTTTTCAACGAAGGTGGTGATTCCTATTTCCATAATTGATGTTGCTACATGTATTTTTATTCATAACCAAAACTAAATTGGATTCGTTTCTTGTTAAGTAAACCACAGAGTTAATTGAGTTGATGCACAGAGTTACACAGACACTCTGTGAAACTACTGTGGTTAAAAATAGCAAAATACTATGCTAGACATCGTCATTGAAGCCCGCAAAGCCTCCATTGGGCCGGGCATGAGCGTTCAACGGATCCTGCCTTTCCGGCTAAAAAGGATGGTAGGTCCGTTCATTTTCATGGATCACGCCGGGCCGGTGTCGATTCAGCCGCAGGTAGGTGCATCCATGGACGTACTGCCGCACCCGCATATTGGCCTTTCTACGGTCAGCTACCTGTTTGGCGGGCAGGTGACCCACCGCGACAGCACGGGCGTCAAACAAATTATCCGTCCGGGCGAGGTGAACTGGATGACCGCCGGGAGCGGCATTGCTCACTCCGAACGCTTTGAAGACCCCGCCACGCTGGCCGGAAGCACCCTCGAAATGATTCAAACCTGGGTAGCCCTGCCCGAACGGGACGAGGAATCGGCCCCGGCTTTTGATAACTACCAACCCGAACAACTGCCCGTTTTTACGGATACCGGCGTCTGGATGCGGTTGATTGCGGGCGAGGCATTCGGGTTGAAAAATGGAGTTAAAACGCACTCACCGATGTTTTACCTGCATGTGGTATTGGAAACCGGAGGGCGCTTTGGCCTGCCCGTTGGCCCCACCGAGCGGGGTGTTTACGTAGCAAAGGGTAGGGTAGAGGTAGCCGGACAGCGCTACACGGCTGGGCAGATGCTAGTTTTTACCAAAGGGGTAGACCCAGTGATCGTGGCTATGGAACCTACCACCCTCATGCTACTGGGGGGCGAGCCGCTGGGCGAGCGCTTTATCTGGTGGAATTTTGTGTCGTCGCGCAAGGACCGCATCGAGCAGGCCAAGGCCGACTGGAAGGAGGGGCGCATTCTGCTGCCGCCCACCGACAACCTCGAATTTGTCCCCCTGCCCGAAGACCGCTCCCGCCCGGCCGGAAGTCCGCCGCCGCAGGCGCTTTCTTAGCGGGTATTTTGGATGTAAAAAGCCATAGTTTTCGCCAAAATCGAAGCCAGGGAGGATTTGCTTTTACTATTTTGATCGGAGGACTGAGTATATTACCAGGCGAAATGATCCTTTAACCTAAAAGAGCAAACACTTAGTACATGAATAAAGCCTTTTCGATTATTTTGAGTATCCTCTTGATGCTTTCGGCCAGGATCCAGGCCCAGGCCGTGAAGGAAGTAAACGAGAGTACCCAACTCTGGACCGCCTATTTCACACAAACCCGCTTTTCAAATCAGTGGGGGCTCTGGACGGACCTCCACCTGCGTACGAAGGAGAATCTGGTAAATGACCTCTCTTCGGGTATCGTTCGGGTGGGCCTGATGTACTATCTCAACGATCACACAAAGCTTACGGCCGGCTATGCCTTTATAAATCATTTTCCTTCCGAAGGTCATGCCTCTATTTCCCAGCCGGAGCATCGTCCATGGCAGCAGATTCAGTGGCACACCAATGGCCCCAAAAGTCGCCTGACGCAATGGATTCGGCTGGAAGAGCGCTCCCGCCGCCGTATTCGTAACGACCGCGAGCTGGCAGAGGGATATACCTATGGCACCCGGGTACGGTACAATTTGCTGGCGGCTTTTCCACTTGGTCCCAGAGCCTTTACTCCGGGGGGATTATCGTTGGTACTCAACGACGAGATCCACCTCAATCTGGGCCGTAAAGTGGTCTATAACCATTTTGACCAAAATCGCTTTTTTGCGGGCCTGGGCTACCAGCTAGGACGGCATACTACGCTGCAGGCGGGCTACATGAATGTGTTTCAGCAATTGGCTGCCGGTAATCGGTACCGCAATCTGCATACCGCGCGGCTTTTTCTGTTCCAGACGTTTGATGTGCGTAAACCCAAGGCCTAGTAGGGAAACGTTTGCTGGGAAAAACTTCTGAAATAGTGCTTTTATGTAGATACAATTCTAATTTCAGGAGTCCTCTATGAAAATAGCATTGGCACAAATTCGATCTTGCTCAGGGGATGTAGTGGCCAATACCCGGCTCCATCTCCGCTGGGTTGAACAGGCTGCAGCGCAGAAAGCAGATTGGGTGCTGTTCCCCGAACTATCCCTGACAGGCTACGAGCCTACCCTGGCCGAAAAACTGGCCATGTCCCTGCACGACGACCGGCTGAATGTATTTCAAGAGTTGGCCGACCGGCACCACCTGAGCATTGGGCTGGGGGGACCCATCCGGCTGGAAGCGGGCGTGTGCATAGGTGCGGTGTTGTTTGGGCCGAAGCAGCCCCGGCGGCTTTATGCCAAGCAGTATCTGCATGCCGACGAAGAGCCCTGTTTTGTGGCGGGGCAAAAAGCCTCCCC
>CATMVR010000368.1 GCA_950075905.1 uncultured Persicitalea sp.
AACGCTGGTACCGCCTCATCCCCATCGCCTTTATCACGTGTAGCCTCGCCTACCTCGACCGCGCCAACTACGGTTTCGGGGCCGCTGGCGGCATGGCCGAAGACCTGGGCATTACGCCGGGCATGTCGTCGCTGCTGGGATCGTTGTTTTTTCTGGGGTACTTCTTTTTTCAGGTACCGGGGGCCATTTACGCGGAGCGGAAGAGTGCTAAAAAACTTATTTTCTGGTCGCTGATTCTGTGGGGCGGCCTGGCCATGGCCACGGGCATGACTGGCAACGTCAGCGCCCTGATCGTCATTCGGTTTTTGCTGGGAGTGGTAGAAAGCGCCGTGATGCCCGCCATGCTGCTGTTTCTGAGTCGGTGGTTTACCAAATCGGAGCGATCCCGGGCTAATACCTTTCTGATTCTGGGCAATCCGGTTACCATTCTCTGGATGTCGGTATTATCGGGCTACCTAATTGATGCCGTGGGCTGGCGGTGGATGTTCATTCTGGAAGGTATTCCAGCGGTAATATGGGCGTTTTTCTGGTGGCGACTGGTGGAAGATAAACCGGCGGAAGCCACTTGGCTATCCGAAACGGATAAAAGAGCCGTGGAAGAAGCCTTGCAGCTCGAACAGCAGGGCATCAAGCCAGTAAAAAACTACGCGGAAGCTTTTAAATCCCGGATCGTGCTGTGGCTGTGCCTGCAGTACGCGCTGTGGAGCATCGGGGTGTATGGCTTTGTGATGTGGCTGCCCTCCATCCTCAACGCCGCACCCGACATGGACATTGTCAAAACCGGCTGGCTATCGGCGGTGCCCTATCTGCTCGCCATCATCGGCATGCTCGGAGCCTCCTATTTCTCGGATAAAACCCTCAACCGCAAAGCCTTTGTGTGGCCGTTTCTTTTGCTGGGCGCGGTTGCTTTTTATGGCTCCTACCTGCTGGGGGCAAGTAATTTCTGGCTTTCGTTTGCCCTGCTAGTGTTGGCCGGTGGGGCCATGTACGCGCCGTACGGCCCTTTCTTTGCCATAATTCCTGACCTACTACCCAAAAATGTGGCAGGAGGAGCCATGGCGCTCATCAATAGCTGTGGTGCCCTGGGTTCTTTTGTGGGGGCCTACCTGGTGGGGTACCTCAATGGCAGTACGGGTGGGTTTGGCGCTTCCTACCTTTTCATGGCGGGGTCGCTGCTTTTGTCGGCGATTATTACCCTTTTTGCGGTCAGGAAGCCGGGGGACGTGGTTGAGGTTGTTGGCGTACTATTCTAAAATTGAAAACCTGATTTCCATTCTCTGACAGACTGAGTCTGATCATATTTCCTTTAATTTCCAGAGGGTTACTTTGCAGGAGTAGACCAGAAACAACGCAGGGCAGGAATTTGCGCTGTGCTTCATCCTGATTTAGTAGGGATACGGTCTGGTCTGAACGTTTCACTCAAAAAAACTGACAGTATGGAAAAGGATTTCAAAGGAAAAGTAGCGCTCGTCACGGGAGGGAGTTTTGGTATCGGTAGAGCCACAGCGGTGGCCTTTGCGGCGCGCGGAGCAAATGTGGTAGTGGCCGACTGGATCGAAGATGAGGATGAACATACCCTGAAACAAATAAAGGAGGCTAATCCGGCGGTGGAGGCCATTTTTGTGAAATGCGATGTTTCTGACGGTAAGCAGGTTGAAAATATGATTGATCAGACAATTCTAAAATTTGGTCGGCTGGATTTTGCCTTTAACAACGCTGGTATTGAGGGAACCCAGGCCATGACGCAGGACTGCACCGAAGAAAACTGGGACAAAACGATAGGAATAAACCTGAAAGGGGTTTTTCTCTGCATGAAATATCAGCTACCTCACCTGTTGAAAAGCGGGAGTGGCTCCATCGTGAATTGTGCCTCAGTGGCCGGGTTAATTGGTTTTCCGGGTCTTCCTGCCTACGTAGCCAGTAAACATGCCGTGGTAGGTCTGACTAAATCGGTGGCTCTGGAAACTGCCAAACAAGGTGTCAGGATCAATGCCGTTTGTCCGGGAGTAATCCATACCGATATGATAGACCGCGTAACGGGCAAAGATAAAGAAGTGGAAAAACAGTACATCAGCATGGAGCCTGTGGGCCGGATGGGCCAGCCCTACGAAGTAGCGGATGCCGTTACCTTTCTGTGCTCCGACGCAGCCACATTCATAACCGGCCACGCCATGCCCGTTGACGGCGGCTGGGTTGCCAGCTAGGGGTATCCTTAAAAATTATTTTTCGAGAATCAATTCGTTATAGAACGTGCCTGATTTCGAATCCAGGGGAGTACCTGATCTCTGACCAGTACCTCCACGGGTGTATCCGTAACTACCGTAAGTACCACCGGTGCTATCCCGGCCGGATCGAAATCAGGCTCAAAAGCTCCGGTATGGTAGTCCGAAAGCCGCATGTCGGACACGGAGGGCTCGGTGTCCCGGTTTTTTAGCCGTTGGATCACTACATCGGCAGGGGCCGTGGTATGGATGGTAAGTAAGCGGTATTCGTTTGATGTACAATAGTCTGCCAGCCGGGCAAATTGTGCTTCGTGTCGGTAGGTCGCATCCAGTACCACCGCACCCTTTTTCTGTATTTCCTGCCGGGCGTGCGTCAGCATGGATTCGTATACCCGTTCCGTTCGCTCCTGGGAATAAAGCTTAGTTCGTTCGCTGTCATGGAGACGGGTGTAGGGATCAAGCCGGGCCTGCTGTTTCCTGACTAGATCCGAATTGAGGTGCGTCAGGTTGAAGCAGGCCGCCAGCTCTTTCGCCAGGGTAGATTTCCCACTTGCCACACCGCCCATGCAAAGCAAAATAGTAGGCTTAGAACCCAGCTGTGCATAGCGCAGGGCCAGCTGATAGTAGCTCAGTGCTTTTTGCCGACTTTCCTCCCGGATGCTCGGAGGTACCTCGTTTTCGGCGGATTTTAGGCCGTTTACTTTTCCTCTCACGCAGGCCCGATACGTTTTGTAAAAAGTCAGGAGGGTACTCACATCTTCGGTTTCCAGGGCGGAAAGCCAGGTTTTTTCTAGATGGAGCGCCAGGTCGTAGCGGTGGCGGTAATCCAGATCCATCAACAGAAAAGCGATGTCATTCAGCCAATCCAGGGTACGGAGTTTTTCGTCAAATTCCAGACAATCGTACATGTTCACTTCCTGCCCGGTGATGTGTATATGCTCGCTGCGAAGATCACCATGCCCTTCCACGATGCGCCCCTGCTGTACCCGCCGCTCCAACAATTCGGCATTATCATCCAGAAAACCGAACAGGTACTCCTTCAAAATTTTCTCCGACCATTCGGGCAATCCGTAGGTAGGCATCAATTCAAATCCGTGGGTAATTTCTTCCAGGGTGTGCCGGATATTCTCGCTGTTTCCGTAGGGATTCTTTCCGGCGTTTGCGAGTAATTCATTGTAAAACCGAAGTAGTTTTTGCGCCACCCGATCCAGAACTTCCGGCTGAAAATCAGGCTCTTTTATACGATTGATCAGCATGCCCTCTTCCGAAAGCCGGTGCATTTTTACTATATACTCCACAATAGATCCACTATCTTCAAACTGAATCTGCCCGTTTTTAACATAGAGCGGAATCAACCCTACATAAATGGAGGGACTCAATCGCCGGTTGAGTCGGATTTCTTCCTCACAGTAGTACCTGCGTTTTTCCAGGGTGGAAAAATCCAGAAAATCGAACTGTACCGGCTTTTTCAGTTTATACACATACCGATCCGTAATGGCCACCACCGAAATATGGGTCTGCACTACCTGTACCCCATCAGTTGGCTCCGGAAAGGAGGCTGGATCGGATAAAAAATCAATGTAGTCAGTAAGGTCCGGGTCAGTCATGTGGCAATAGTTTTAGGGGAGGGCAGGCCCGGGGTAGTTTCCCAAAAGGTCAAGTTGATCTGCTACCTATCGTGTCTGCTTTGACAATTTCTTCAAAAAACTTTACATAGAAAAAAGTTCAGCGGCAATAACTACCAGCCGTACGCCGTCTGGTCATTCGTTTTAAGTATTTGATAGTTAAAATAGTAGAGCTAATTTTGGATTATCCAATTCAATAAACTAATTCTGTACCAGTATAAGCCGCCTAAACCTTATTCCCAATATGGAACCCTCCGAACCAACCCACCACCTCAGTCGCCGAAAATTCATCAATCTGAGCGTGCAGGGAACGGCCGCGCTTGGCGTGACGGTACCCCTCATCACGGCCCTTGGATGCGAGGAGGCTATGGCAAAAACCGTGCACGGTGCCTGCTACCACGATTGCCCGGATACGTGCAGCTGGAAGGTGACCGTTGAGAAAGGCAAGGTAACCAGGTTTGAGGCAAGTACCGACAATCCCTATACCGCCGGGAAATTGTGCAATAAAATGGATGATTTTCCGAATAACGTTACCTACCATCCCGAACGCATCCTGCACCCATTGAAAAGGATAGGGCCGAAAGGGAAAGGTGATTTTGAGCCGATTAGTTGGGAACAGGCTCTGAAAGAGGTAGCCGAAAAACTAAAAACGGTAATCAAAGAAAAGGGGGCGCAGGCAGTATTACCCTATAACTACGCCGGTACGCAGGGGAAAATTCAGGGCAATGCAATTAGTAATCGCTTCTTTGCCCGCCTTGGAGCTACCATTCTGGAAAGAACCATTTGCGGTGCAACCGCCGCGGAGGGCGTGCTGGCCGCCAATGGCAAGACCACCGGTGTGTTGCCTGAGGATATAGTCCATAGTCGCTATATTATTTGCTGGGGTACCAATACGGTGTATACCAATCAGCACCTGTGGCCGCTGATCGAGTCGGCCCGGCAAAAAGGTGCCAAGCTTGTGGTCATAGATCCGTTTCAGTCAGAAACTGCCCGGCGGGCCGATTGGCACGTGCAGCCTATGCCCGGCACCGATACCGCCCTGGCGTTGTCCATGATGCACGTCATTCTTTCCGAAAATCTGCACGATCGGGCGTATGTGGAGCAGCATACGCTGGGGGTTGACGAGTTGCGAAACCATGTGGTTCAGTATAGCCCGGAAAAAGTAGCCAATGTCACGGGACTGGAACCGGACCTGATTAAAAAATTAGCCAGAGAATACGCGGCGGGTTCCCCTTCGCTGATCCGGGTCCTGATCGGGCTCGAACATCAGGCTAATGGCGGAAGCGGTTTCCGGGCCATTGCCATGCTGCCGGCCCTGACGGGGGCCTGGAAGCAGTTTGGCGGGGGGCTGATGCACTATACCTACGAGCTGTTTGGCGAGGCTCTCAACTGGGAACGCCTTAACTTTTATCAGACAATTCCCCGCGAAAATGCCCGTACCGTTAGTATGATCCAGATTGGGCGGGTACTCACCGATCCGGACATGCAGCCGGGTATTCATGCCATGGTCGTGTACAATACCAATCCGGCCGTCATTGCTCCCAATCAGAATCTGGTGATCAAGGGGTTGGAACGCGAGGATCTGCTGACGGTGGTTCTGGAACATTTCATGACCGATACAGCGCGGTACGCAGACTATATTTTTCCGGCTACCACCCAGCTGGAACACTGGGATATCCAGGATTCGTGGGGACAAACCTACCTGACCCTCAACGAGCCCGCCATTGAACCGGTTGGGCTGGCCCGGTCCAATTCAGAGATTTTTAGGTTGCTGGCCAAAGAAATGGGGTATACAGAAGACTACCTGTACGAATCTGACGAGGATATTATCCGAAAAACGCTGGATACTTCCCACGTGTACCTC
>CATMVR010000369.1 GCA_950075905.1 uncultured Persicitalea sp.
CTTTCAAAGAGGTAGTCCGCGAGGCAATGGGCCATACTTCCTTCTACTCGATGGGAACCGACGCCGCCGATATCAACAACGATGGCCGAATGGACATCATAACGCTGGATATGCTGCCCGAACCCAATGACCGCATCAAACTCACAGCCGGTGACGATAATTACGACAAGTACCAGATGCTCCTTCGTTCGGGTTTTCACGATCAGACCATGAGGAACATGCTTCAACTAAACCTGGGTACCGCAAGTAGTAGTCCAAATACGGGTAAAGCCATGCTACCCGAATTTTCAGAAATCGGGCAGTTGGCAGGCATTTCCAACACCGATTGGAGTTGGGCCGCGCTTTTTGCCGACTTCGACAACGATGGCCTGAAAGACCTGTTCGTGACCAACGGCTACGCCCGCGACTACACCAATATGGAGTTCCTGAAATTTTCAACCGACAAGCAAATTGAAATTCAGAATGGGGCTGCCATGCCCACGCAAATGGAAATTATAAACTCGATGCCCGCCATTAGCGAACCAAACTATATCTTTAAAAACAAAGACGGGCTAACTTTTGAAAAGAAAACCCAGGCCTGGGGTTTTGCCCAAAAAAGCCAGTCAAACGGCGCGGCCTATGCCGACCTGGACAACGATGGTGACCTGGATTTGGTTACGAACAATATCAATGAGCGGGCCTTTATTTATCAGAATAATACGCGTACTAGCAATGACAGGCCCGACAGTACCCTATTTGCCCAAATTGTGTTGAAAGCTCCAAACGAGGCTCTGAAAATCGGAGCGAAGGTAGTAGTGTGGACAGCGGATAAAGCGTACTACCAAGAATTTCAACCCGTTCGGGGCTTTCAGTCAGCCATGTATGGGCCGCTGCATTTTGGATTGGGAAAAGCTCCAAAGATAGACTCGATCCTGGTGAGTTGGACAGATGGCAAAAAAAGTATCCTGCCTAATCCCGAGCCAAATCGTTTGCTGGAAGCTGACTATAAGACTGCTGATGCAAAAAACAAACCGGGCAGCCCAACTATACTTCCCTACTTCACAGCCACTAACGTACCCTACACACACGACCAAATCCAGATCGATGATTTTAAGATACAGCCGCTACTACCCGAAATGCGCTCCTACACCGGGCCTTGTGTGGCGCAAGGCGATGTGAACGGTGATGGGCGCCAGGACGTTTACGCAGGCGGCGGGCGTGGGCAGGCGGGCGTTTTATTTTTGCAAACTGCCAGTGGCTTCACCAAATCACCACAAACGGCCTTCGATGCCGACCTGGATTTTGAAGATGCCGCTGCCACCTTTTTCGATGCCGACTGTGACGGCGATCTGGACTTACTGGTAGCGAGTTCGGGCTACGCGCTGGCGGCGAATCATCCGCTTTTACAGCCGCGCCTATACCTGAACCAAAACGGAAAATTCACAAAATCATCCGCTATTCCGGAGCTACTGGTCGATGCACGGACTGTGGCACACGCCGACGTAGATGGCGACGGGGATCAGGATATTTTTATTGGGGCTTCGAGTGTGCCTGGCCGATATCCTGAATCACAGGCATCCGTTCTTTGGCTGAACGACGGGCGGGGAAATTTTACGGTGAACAGATCTTTCACATTTTCGGGTCTGGTCACAGGGGCCGAATTCTCCGATCTGAACAATGACCAGCAACCTGATTTGCTGCTGGTGGGGGAATGGATGAAGCCTACTGTTTTGATTAATCAAAAAGGAACGTTTACAGAAAATCAGGATTTTACCAACAATCTTAATACGACACTTGCATATACCCTGCACAAGGTGGACCTCGATGGAGATGGCGACGACGATTTTGTGATAGGTAGTACTGGACTTAACACCCAGTACAACATTACAAGCAACCAGGGATTGAAAATGTACTATGGCGATTTTGGCGAAAATGGGCAGGTTGTCCCGCTTCTGTCCCAATTAAAAGACGGACGAGAATATCCTTACGCCAGCCGGGACGAGCTGTTGAACCAAATACCGCGCCTGAGAAAGAAATTTCAAGATTATATTGGTTATTCTGCGGCCACGATCAATGATATTTTTGAATCCGATGCGTTGGGACAACCCCAATCTTTGTCGGCCCGCGAATTACAGTCAGGTATTCTCTGGAATGATAGCGGAAAGCTTGCCTTTGAACCGCTGCCCCTTGAGGCGCAGTTTGCGCCTATCCACGCCATTACCACAGGCGACGTAAACAGTGATCGTAAGCAGGACTTAATTTTGGCTGGAAACGTAACCCACACGCGGGTACGTCTCGGCAAGAGCGATGCCAGTAAGGGACAAGTATATATAAATCAGGGAAATAGAAAATTCACTTTGTTACCCCAGGCACTATCCGGCCTCTGGGTGAACGGAGATGTGCGGGCAGTTGCCATGACAGGGAATTATCTGTGGATGGGTATCAACGGCCACCCCTGGCGTAATTATTCCTTAAAAAGCCCACAAATGCAATAAGAAGCTGTTTTTGTTGGGTACCAACTGCCTCTCCTCACCCGACAAAATCTAGAACGGCCACCACTACTTGAACAATAAAGGCTGGAACAAGCTACGCATCGTCGCCAAAGGCCCCCGCATCCAAACCTGACTAAACGGCCAATCCATCGAAGACCTCACCCACGAAGGTGTGTATAAGTCCAACCCCAAGGGGTTTATTGGCTTACAGATGCACGGCATAGAGGGCAAGGGCCCCTATCTGATGAAGTAGAAGAATATCCGGATCCGGGAGTTGTAATAGGTGTTTCGCCCAGCATGTACGGAGCAAAAGTACCTGTGTCTGTTTTGTGAGAACACCCAGCTGCCGAAGAAGATATCACCATATAAAACATAGCTTGTGCGTCTAAAACTACATAAAACTAGGTAGTTTTTGGGAAGGATAAAGCCATTCTCCTCAATCATTCCTCAAAATTTCCGCGTGTAGCCTACGCGAATTACCTGGGTCTCGTAGTAGTCGTTGCTGGTGTACCCAAATCCCTGGCCCTCGATGGTACGACGGATCACCATGGTATTGAGTAGATCGGTGGCGTTGAGGAAGAGCTCATCGCGTCCCTTGTTGATGGTTTTCTTAACGCCGGCATCCAGCGAAAACCGGGCATCAATCCGGCCCTGCGGAATCAGATCGGGCGCGAGGTAGATGGCCGTCAGCTGTACGTCAAGACTCCGGGGCAGGCGAAGGGTGGTATTCAGTTTCACGTTTCCGGAAAACATCGATTGAGTTTCGGCCGAGAAGACGGTGGGCACGGGGTAGCGGTTCATTACGGTAAAGGCATTAATTTGATTCCGGTAGCCATTCAGGTTCAGATTGACCGACACGGCATTAGACAGCTCCTGGGTCAGCACCATTTCAATCCCGGTATTGTAGCTACGGCCGGCATTCTGAAAAACGTTGTAGATGAGGGTACTCCCCGGCACTGTGTTGGCTATCCGCGTGATGGTACCATCGGCCTGCCGGTGGTATAGGGCCGTGTACAGGTACCCCTGGTTCAGGCTGGTTTTGTAGCCCAGCTCAAAGGTGTTAGTAAACTGGGGCCCAAGAGCGGGGTTACCCACTTTGATTATTTCGGCGTCGTCGTATTTGGGAAAAATCCGGATATCCACTTCATTGGGCCGGTCTACACGCCGGTTAAAAAAGAGGGACAGCTTGTTACGATCGTCGAATTTATAACTCAGCCGAATATTGGGAAAAGGTTGCGTGTAGGTATAGCCGTCACTCTTGTAGGTAGGATGCGTTGGGTTCACCTCGTAGCGCAGGCGAATGTATTCAAGGCGCAGCCCCACCTCAGCCTCGATCTTCGGGCTTTCGTAAATGTAGTTACCATACAGGGCCGGGATTGTTTCCCTGTAAGTCGCCTCGCCGCCCGCCAGCGAATCAAGCGGAGTATTTATGCCAGGAAAAAACTCCATGTTGGTGGGAATCCATCGCCGACGAAACTTAAAGCCCCCTTCCAACCGCCCGTACCGAAGGGGGCGAACGTAGTCCAGAGTAAAATCCGCCACGTTTTCGTCCGACAGCAGTTTGAACGAATCCCGTCCCGTGAAGGTAGGGAGGATGTTGTCGAAAAAGTACTTTTCGTCCTCGCGGTGAAAGGTATAGTTGAAGCCCACGTTGAGCGTATGACCCGGCTGGGAGTACTTGTGCTGGTAGACCGCCGTGGCCATTACCGTAGTTTTGAGCTCATCTTCCAGAAACTGCCACAACCGCAGGCGCTCGGTCAGGCCGGCGTTGAAAAAAGGCTCGTCGCCCCGGTCGATGATCTTTTCGCTCCCAAACAAACCCGAGACGGTAAACACGTTGTTCTCGTTCAGGTTCAGATCCAGACCGGCCTTGGTGGTGATGAAGGTGGTATTGCGGTTTCTCTTGGTTTGCTGATTGATGACTGTGCCGTCGTCGTAGGTACGGGTCACAAACTCATTTTTGTTCAGAGTTTGGGTAAAGAGGTAGTCTCCCTGAAAAAATGCATTGACTTTATTTTTACGGTAGTTGAGCGAGAGTGAAGGGTTAATTTTCGGCGTAGTCCGATATTGCGGCCGGATCGAAGGCAAGTTCTCCTTCCGTACCCACAGCGCTCCCAGGCCAGCTGCAAATCCAGCTTTACCATTGAATCCCTGCTGCGTATTTTTCTTATAAATGATATTAATGATCCCCGCATTGCCGTTGGAATCATACTTGGCCGAAGGGTTATTGATGATCTCAATGCGTTCGATGGCCGAAGCGGGTATGTTGTCGAGGCCGTTCTGATTCCCAAAACCCGTAATGGCCGTTTGCTTTCCGTCCATCAGCACCGCAACGCGGTCGCTGCCCCGTAGCAGTACTTTGCCGTCCTGCACGGCTACACCCGGCAGATTCTGCATCACTTGCAACACCGACCCTCCCGTTTGACTGATGTTATCGGCAACGGAAAAGGTCTTTTTGTCCATCTGCTCGTTTACCACATCCTGACGGCCAGTCACTACCAGTTCGTTCAGTGTGCGCACATCTTCGGCCATTTCGGTAATGCCCACATCCAGAAAGGGAGTGAGGGTACCCACGTATAGGGGCTGACGACGTTCGGCAAAACCGATCAGGGAGTATACCAGCACGTAATTACCGGGCTTGACGGACGTGAGCGTAAAGCGCCCCGCTTCGCTGGTTACAGTACCGGTCACAAAAGCGGTGTCTACCGCTGTTTTCAACAGCACATTCACGTAAGACATCGGCGCTTTATTAAATGGACTGGTTACCTGACCAGAGACAGTTACAAATTGGCCCGAAGAGATCGTTGCGACCAATAGGAACAAAAAAAGGGTGAAATACCTCAAAATCATGAATTTTTTTAATAATGAAGGCATTTTATGCCAATCATTCTTTTGTAAAGCAGAAATTTTCTGAAAGTTACCCTTCCTGTATCTCGGTAGAATCGGGCCATTTATCGCTTATTTCCCTAAATGCTAATGTGCCAATTCTCTTTTTGCTGCCATGATCCGAGCCTTACTCCTGCTGATAATTATTCCAATCTTTTTACCCTTCATTTCGGCTGGTCAGTCTCCCGGCCCACCCAACATCATTTTCATCATCGGGGATGACATTTCGGCCGAGGACATCGGCTGCTACGGGAATAAGAAAATCAAAACGCCCAACATTGACCGCCTGGCCCGCCAGGGCGTCAAGTTTACCAATTTCTACCTCACGGCCAGCTCGTGCAGCCCCAGCC
>CATMVR010000370.1 GCA_950075905.1 uncultured Persicitalea sp.
AAGGCTGCGTGGCCATCGTAGCCAAGGAGGCCGGCGGTACGGGCAAATCGGATAACGTAGATTCCCATACGAAGACCGAGTCGCTGCGGGTACACTGGGCCGATATCGATGCCAACGATCAGTTTGTGAAAGAGGACGAGTGGATCAACCTCACCGACGAGCCCGACCATCAGGAACTCTGCAACCGCGAGCAGCGCTACTTTCTGAAAGCCATCCGCGAGAACATTGACCTCACCGATCACCTGGCCGACGCCGTCAACAGTCTGCGCGTGGCCTTTGCCTGCGACGAGTCCGTACGGACGGGGGAAGTAGTGAGATTGTAAACGGCTACTCTTTGGCCAGTCGGCCTGAATTTGAAGGATTTATAAACACACTCCTTGTTCACAGGCGTACAAAAACTGTCCGATTTCGGACAGTTTTTTTGTTTTTATACAGTATAAGCTACTGATATTCAAAGGGTATGTGCTTCTGGCATAGGGTTGGTAGGCTAAACGGTACCCGGCGAGCGAAAACGGGAAATACTGCCCGAATTCTTTCTCCAATCCGCATTTTCTTCAAATTAGCCATGCTTCGAAACTACATTAAAATTGCCTGGCGGAATCTGATCCGCAACAAAGCCTTCTCCCTGATCAACATCATGGGGTTGGCTTTGGGTATGGCGAGCAGCCTGCTTATTTTTCTCTGGATACAGGACGAACTCAGCGTAGATGCCTACCATGAGAACAGTCCTCAGCTGTACAATGTCATGGAGCGCCAGATATACGACGGGAAGGTGGAAGCTGCCCCCAGCACGCCGGGCTTGCTGCCTGAGGAGCTGAAAAGGAAGTTTCCAGAGATCAAACACGCGGCCGGGCTATCGTGGGAGGAGGAGCATACTTTTGCCGTAAAAAACAAAATCAATAAGGAAAAGGGACGTTTTGCGGGCCCGGATTGGTTCAGCATGTACAGCTTGCCGCTGCTGGAAGGTACCGCCGAAGCCGCCCTGAATGCCCCCAACAACATCGCCATTTCGCGCCGGATGGCCGAGCATTTTTACGGTAGTCCGGCCGAGGCCATCGGGCAGAGCATCCGCATTGACAGCAAAGCCGATTATCAGGTGGCAGCCGTATTTGAAAACCTACCGGCCAATAGTTCCGAAACCTACGACTACCTGCTCAACTGGCAGGACTTTCTCAGCCGCAATGAATGGGCCAAAGACTGGGGCAACAACGCGCCCCAAACTCGCATTCAGCTCCATGCCGGGGCCGACGCCAGTCAGCTGGAAGCCAAAATGAAAGGCTTTCTCAAAGGCTACAGCGCCGGTCTGAAGCCAGGTACCTACGATATCCAGCTCTTCCTGCAACCGTATCAGGAAGCCTACCTCTATTCCAATTTTGAGCATGGCTACCAGGACGGCGGGCGCATCGAGTACATCCGGCTGTTCAGTATTGTGGCCGTGTTTGTGCTGCTCATCGCCTGTATCAATTTTATGAATCTGGCCACGGCGCGTTCGATCAAGCGGGCGCGGGAGGTAGGGGTACGCAAGGTGGTAGGCGCGGCCCGGAGCCTGCTGGTGGGTCAGTTTATCGGCGAAGCGCTGCTGCTGACCTCGCTGGCCCTGGTTGTAGCGCTGGCGCTGGTGTGTGGGCTGCTTCCTACGTTCAATCAATTAACCGGAAAACAGATCCTGCTGCATCTGACGCAGTCGCGTTTCTGGCTGATTCTGCTGTCCATGACTCTCGTGACCGGGCTGGTGGCGGGCAGCTACCCGGCCTTGTTCCTGTCGTCGCTCAATCCGTTGCGGGTACTCAAAGGTTCCATCCGTTTTGGGTCGGGTGCCCGGCATTTCCGGCAGGGATTGGTGGTGTTTCAGTTTATGCTGTCGATGTTGCTGATCATAGGTACCCTGGTGGTATACCGGCAGATGGACTACATTCAAAACAAGAATCTGGGCTATGACCGCGAGAATCTGATCTATCTGTCCTCAGAAGGAAACCTAGCCAGGCAGTATGGTACTTTCAAGCAGGAACTACTCCGTAAGCCCGGTATTCAGAGTGTGACCTACATGGACGGAACCCCTACCGAGCGGTACGGAAGCACCGGAAACGTACAGTGGCCCGGCAAAGACCCCGGCGTCAGTATTGAGTTTCAGTTCTCTACGGTTGATTTTGATTTTGTTAAAACCCTAAAAATAAATGTAAAAGGAAGGGATTTTTCGATTGAGTTTGGCCAGGATTCTTCCAATTTTCTGATCAATGAAACGGCCGCCCGTCGCATTGGCTACGACGATCCCCTTGGCAAGCCGCTGACCCTATGGGGCAAGCCGGGTACTATCGTAGGCGTCATAGAAGATTTCCATACGGGGTCACTGCATCGGCCCATTGAACCCATGATCGCCCGCCTGAACCCGGATGCTTCCCGCAAAAATATCCTGGTACGCACTGCACCCGGCCAAACCAAAGAAGCGCTGGCGAGCCTGGAAGCACTGACCCGAAAGCTGAATCCGGAGTTTCCGTTCTCGTATAAATTTGCGGATGAATCTTACCAGAATCTCTACCGCTCAGAAGCAGTACTGGGCAGCCTGGCTAACTACTTTGCCTTCCTGGCCATATTCATCTCCTGTCTGGGCCTGCTGGGACTGTCGGCCTTCATGGCCGAGCAGCGCACCCGCGAAATCGGGGTAAGGAAGGTACTTGGCGCCAGCCTGAGCAGCGTGGTCGTACTGCTCTCGCGGGAATTTCTGAAACTGGTTGTCATCGCCATTGTACTGGCTTGCCCGCTGGCCTGGTACTTCATGAATCAGTGGCTTACCAACTATGCATACAAGGTTGATATAGAGTGGTGGATATTTGCGGGAGCCGGTCTGCTGGCCGTAGGTATTGCGCTGCTAACGATAGGCTTCCAAAGCATGAAAGCCGCGCTGCTTAACCCAGTGAAGTCGCTGCGGAGCGAATAGTTTTTTAGGTCAGGGGTTAAAAGGTGAAGGGTTAAGGGTCAAAGGGGAAGGGTTCATTTTATGACCTTTGAACTCATATACCCTTAACCCATTGGCCTTTCACCTTTAACCCAAAAATTGACCCTATACCCCAAAGAATAACTTTCAACCCTTACATATACCTAACGCTATGAGTCACATCGCTATACCCATCCCGCCGTTACCCGGCAAGCAGGAGATTGAAGTTGAGGTTACCATCAATGGTTTGAAACAACAGCTCCACTACCGGGTAGAACTGTTTTACTGGCAGGACTGTACCAACCCACAAGGCCACCGCGCCGACTGCATCAGCGAAATGCTGGCCCACCACGATCCTGAATGGACGGGGTACTACATTGGGGCACCAACGGATGAGTTTGTGCCCATTACGTTTGTGAAAGAGGAAAGCCGCCGCATATTGCGCGGGGCAACTGCGTAAAGCAGCATTGACACCTGACAGGTTTTCGAAAAACCTGTCAGGTGTATAACTAATAATCACAACAGCCATGATCAAGAACTATCTTACTATTGCCTGGCGGAATGTGCGCAAGCACTCGTTTTATTCGTTTCTAAACATTTTTGGCCTGTCGCTCGGACTGGCAAGTTGCCTGCTGATTACTCTCTATGTGGTAGGAGAACTGAGCTACGACCGGTTTTTCGAGAATGCTGACCGTATCTACCGGGTGGATGCCGACATTAAGTTTGGGGGCCCGGAAATGAAACTGGCTGTGGCTTCCGACCCCATGGGGCATACCCTCAAAAGAGACTACCCACAGGTAGAAGCCGTCACGCGCCTCCGCGAGCGGGGGAGTTACCTGGTCCGGCGCAATGAAAGCGCCGAAAACCTTACCGAAGCCATGGTGGTTTTTGCGGATTCCACATTTTTCGATGTGTTCTCTATCCCTTTTCTGGCGGGTGATCCTAAAACCGCTTTGACGGAGCCCAATACGCTGATGCTTTCTGAACGGGATGCCGAAAAGTATTTTGGCAAGGAAAATCCGATTGGTAAAACCCTTTTGCTCGACAACAAAGATACCTATCGGGTCACCGGCGTGATGCAAAACATTCCTGCCAATTCTCACATGAGTAACCTCAATATGCTAGGTTCCATGGCTACCCTGGAAGAAAGCCGGGAGAATAGCTGGGGGAGTCATAATTTCAATACCTACCTGGTACTCCGGGAAGGCGTGGATCCCCGGCAATTCGCGAAGAATTTTGATGTAGTGCTGGAAAAGTACGTGGCTCCCTGGGTGAAAGGCATCATGGGGGCCACGATGGAAGATTTAGAAAAATCAGGCAACTACCTGCGTTATTCGCTGACCCCCCTCACGGAGATTCACCTGCACTCTGACCGTGTGGCTGAGCTGAGCACCAATGGCAATATTCAGTACGTATCTATCTTTTCGGTAGTCGCAATTTTTCTGCTTCTGATCGCCTGCGTCAACTTCATGAATCTGGCCACGGCCCGCTCGTCCAACCGGGCGCGCGAGGTGGGCGTTCGTAAGGCCCTGGGTTCGGATCGGACCTCGCTGATATCGCAGTTCCTGACGGAATCCATGCTGCTCAGCTACATTTCTCTGGGTCTGGCGCTGGTGCTGGCTTTCCTCACCATGCCCCTGTTCAATCAGCTGGCGGGAAAGGAAATAAGCATTCCCATTTTTAGTGTGTCTTTTTGGGTGGTTCTGCTGCTGATGGGAGCCATCTTGTATTATTCCCGAAGAGGTACGAGGTGGTGACGTCGACCCAAACTTCCCAGACTTACCAGACTTACCAGAGCTGCTGGGTGGGACAAGTCCCAGTTTATCTAGAGCATGTTGTTTCGTAGCACGCTGCATTGGCGAAGCCAGCCCAGTACTTCCCATAGAGCTATGCTGGTGTGTATGATATAAGGGTGTGTTCGTCACCAAAATTTCGTTCGTGTATCCTCCGGGTCCATTAGGGTCGGGCACAATTGAAGCGACCTCATCCACTTTTTCGACCCCATCGATGACGAAGCGGTACCGATATCGGCCCGGGCTGAGCTGCTTATAAATCGTGAACTTATTCGTCTTGACGCTGCACACCATTTCCTCCTTCTTCCACCCTGTGAACTCCCCTATTATATATACTTGATTGTCTGCAAACATGTTCCACTGAAATCGTACAATGGCACACATTCCATGGCTATTGTTAGGCTGAGTAAACACTTCCTGACCATCGCCCTCTTCTTCCATTTCTTGTTCCTTTAATTTTTTACTCAGAGTGGTAGATTTATTAGGCACCGAGTAAGTAGGATGATTGTCCAGCTCACGGTCTGTTAAAGGCTCCAAATCAATTTTCTTAGAGTTCGCTAGGATGTTAATCGGATTATCACAAGTCGACACCGTGTCAATAAAGTCGTCTTTACACCTCAGTAGATGATGAATAACTTCCTGAAGTTCCGGTTGTGTTACTTGGAATAATGAGTTGACATTTGTTTTCTGTCTTACAGGTGCAAGATGCTGTCGGATGAGACCATAACGTTTATGATTAGGTCTGATCCCCGCTTTCGCGTCAAATCCAGTAACAAGGGACCCTTTCATCTGCTGTGCATATCGCCTCCCTTGTTCGTCTGCGATATTCGGACGAAACGGATCCTCGGTCGCGACTTCAATTCTAGTTCTTAAAGAACCCAATTCTCCAGAGTGAATGAGTCTATTAGCTCTCAGGTGGCGGCCTTGGTTTCCT
>CATMVR010000371.1 GCA_950075905.1 uncultured Persicitalea sp.
GGCGTGTGCTTTGACTTTTTCTTCGTAACGGGACAAATTTACACCGACATGAAGGCCGGTCCGCGCATCAAGTCGCAGGCGCAGGGGCTCATTACGCTGGCTACCTACGGCATCGGCATGGGCATAGGCTCTAAGCTGTCGGGCATCGTGACCGACCGCTATACCATCGACGGTGTGAAAGACTGGACGGCCATCTGGATGGTGCCGGCCGCAATTGCCGCCGTGGTACTGGTACTCTTTTTATTATTTTTTAATGATAAAAAAGCCGAAGCCGCCGTGGCCAAAGGCGAGGTGGTGGTTGGATAAACCGCTGCTTTCATCCAACTTTCGGGAAGTTGTGGCTTGGGGCTGTACAGAGCCTGCTGGTCACGAACTTTCCGAAAGTTTTGTTTTTACCAATCCCGACTTATGCATATTCTTTCCTACAACGTCAACGGCATCCGGGCCGCTATTAAAAACGGGCTCATCGACTGGCTGGCCGATAAACCTTACGATATTCTGTGCTTTCAGGAAGTAAAAGCTACCCCCGATCAGGTAGATCTGACAGGCTTTGAAGCCCTGGGATATAAAGTAATAGGCTGGCACGCGGCGGAGAAAAAAGGGTATAGCGGCGTAGCAATCCTATCACGCATTGCTCCCGACCGCGTGGTGGACGGCTGTGGGCTGTCGGTGTACGACTGTGAAGGCCGCATTCTGCGGGCCGACTTCGGTGACCTGACGGTACTGAACTGCTACTTTCCTTCGGGTACCAGCGGGGAACTCAGGCAAGGCGTAAAGATGCAGTTTCTGGATGATTTTCTGGACTACGTAACAGAGCTACGCAAGGAACGCCCCCACCTGATCATCTGCGGGGATTACAACATTGCCCATACCGCCAACGACATCCACGATCCGGTACGCAACAAAAACACCACGGGCTTCCTGCCCGAGGAGCGCGCCTGGATGACGAAGTGGTTTGACAGTGGCTTTACGGACGCCTTCCGCCACCTCAACCCCGACCTGACCGAGTACAGCTGGTGGAGCTACCGGGCCGGTGCCCGCGCCAACAACAAGGGCTGGCGCATCGACTACCATTCGGTCTCCGATTCGCTGCGCGACCGGCTTCGGTACTGCCGGCACACCACCGACGCCATCCACTCCGACCACTGCGGGGTTTGGCTGGAATTAGAAAATGGAAACAGCTAATGGCCAGTATCTTACAGCTGCTAGCATTAAAATAGCTGCTTAGCCTAACTTCTTTACTGGTTTTTTGGAAACTTCTACAACAACGATCAATGAAAAGCCAAATGCCGATAGCCGACAGCCAACAGCTTTTCCGCTACTACGCCATCTACAAACCCTTCGGGATGCTTTCGCAGTTTAGTCGGGAGGGCAACCACCCCACCCTGGCCGACCTTGGCTTTGACTTTCCGAAAGATGTATACCCCGTAGGCCGCCTGGATCATGATAGTGAGGGGCTCCTGCTACTTACCAACGACAACCGTTTCAAAACCCGCCTTCTGGACCCGAAGCAGCGGCATTACCGAACCTATTATGTGCAGGTAGAGGGAGAAATAACGCAGCAGGCCTGTGAAGAGCTGGAAGCCGGAGTGACGATTTCCATTAATGGCAAAAAGCACCGCACGCTACCCGCTCAGGCAAAAAAAATTGGAGAACCCGCTCTACCCGAGCGAGATCCTCCAATTCGATTTCGAAAAAGCATTCCTACCTCCTGGCTGGCGCTCTCGCTGCATGAGGGCAAAAACCGGCAGGTGCGCCGTATGACCGCCGCGGTAGGCTTTCCTACCCTGCGACTGGTACGCTGGGCTATTGGCAATCTTACTCTCGAAAATTTAAGACCCAGCGAAGTACTTACTCTTGATCATCAAGAAATAAAAAAAGCAATGCATTAGAAGCTGTTTGAATTAATCTTGTTATGCTAAAAATGGCGTTTTTTAGGCAATCCTGCGTTACCAAAATCCTCATGGCTCCGGCCACCCGGTTGGCGCTGCCAAACTTCGGATTTGGTTCCTTGTCTTGTCAAAAAAACACTTATTTTTATCTATAAAATTTAACTCAAACAGCTTCTTAGGCTGATCAGGAAATGGCGTGAAAAAAGTTTTTCTTCTCTTCTTCCAGCGCGATGAAGTTGGTCAGCTTGCTCGCACTGTTCAGGATTGGAATGATGGTAACCTGGCAGGAGTACACCGCACCGGACTTCCGGTAATTGACGATACTCCCCTCAAAAACCTTCCCTGCCTGCAACGTCTCTCTGATCTTCGTCCGGGTAGTTTGCAATGTACGGGGCCCCTGTAAAAATGTAGGTTTCTGACGATAGGCCTCGCAGTAGGAGTAGCCAGTCATGCGTACAAAGCCCCGGCTCGTCCAGGTGATGTGCTGATGCGTGTCGGTGACAATGATAGCACTAGTTCTTCTTTGCAAATATCTTTCTGTATAACCAAGATCAAACACCCAATCGTTTTTCTGGTGGATACGTTGTAATTCGACCAATTCGTTTTCAAGCACAGTCGACCTCTCCGTAAACTCCATACCCAATAGCAGGGGAGTTGGGAAAGTTAAGCTCGTTGGAGACTCCAAATGGCGTTCTAGGGCAAATGATGGCATAGTATAATGGTTAGGATGAATAAGGTCTAAATTGGATAATTGATGATGATAACATACTTGTTTTATTGTGTTTTTGCGTTTACAAAGCGAAGTTTCAGTTTAAAAGTACCCATTTTAAGTTCAACAAATGAGTACTAATATTTAAACAGAACGTTTAAAATTTTTGTTTTTATTTTTTCTGAAATTGATGCTTTTCTGAGTTTCAGGTACATCGTAACGGGGAGCTATTTCTCCCGGATAGTCACTTCTACCCGCCGGTTTTTCGCTTTGTTACTCTCCGTATCGTTGGGTGCAAGGGGCCGGGTGTGCCCGTAGCCTTTCCAGTGCAATTGCCGCTCGGCAACCCCCTGATTTACCAGATAGGTTGCAATCACCTTCGCCCGATTTTCGGAGAGGTACTGGTTGAGGCGGGCATCGCCTACGTTGTCGGTATGGCCACCGATCTCTATCCGGAGTTTTGGGTTCTTTTTCAGAGCCTCCACCAGCCTGTCCAGTTGAGGGTACGATTCTGGGGTCAGGATATAGCTACTCTGGTCAAAATAGACGCTGCTGAGCCGAACGGACTCGCCTACCGCTGCCGTACCCAGCCTGGCGTCATCCGGGTTATCTTCCGGAGCATCTTCCTGCCTGGTTGTTTCCCGGCTTGTGGTAGTTTTCTCTGGCAAAGCCTTCACCATCAGAATCGACTTTGTCAGTTCTACGGGTGCCTCGGGCATCCTGAATTTCAGAAAATGCTCAAAACGAGCGTATCCTTCCTTTTCGGCCATGACCTGATAGTCTTTTCCGGCCCGTAGCTTCGCGTAGGCCACGTTTCCTTCCAGTCGGGTTGCGATTTCTTTTCCCGATTCCCACACCTGAAATCGATCCGGGTTGATAAACTCCAACCCTACCCCATCCCGAAAAGTGAAGGATACCTCATGCACCAGCGGCCGCAGCAGAACAACCCGCGCCCGAACGGGCTCGGGCTCTTTTTCCCTGATCAGAATGGACGCCGTGTACTCTTCGTAGTCCTCGGCGCTGACCGTAAGCAGGTAGCGCTGCTGCATAGTGAGCTCAGTGCCAAACTCGGGGTGAGCCGCCGTGGTTACGGTGGGGGTGGTTGTTTTATTTGACTCCGTATTCGTAATCCGGAAACGGGCCCCGATAGGCTCACCTGTGTAGGCGTTTTTTGCCAGGAAGGCTACGGTTTGGGTATCGCCAGGGCCTATACGGCGCGTGAGCAGCACCTGCACACCCCCCGAGGCCGGGCGTTCCAGCCGGGCTGCCCGCACCGGCAGGTAGCCCGCCGCCGAGGCATCGTAGGTATAGGTACCCGCGTCGGGCAGCGCAACCACGTACTCGCCGGGCAATGAAAGCACTTCCACTGGTTTTCGGGCCGAATCGTACACGGTCAGCCGGGCCGTGGGTATTACCGAATGCTGCGGCTTGTCCAGTATCACGATCCGGAATTTTTGCCCAACCGCTGCGCACGGAGGGGTGGACATTAAGACCAATCCCAGTAAAACAAACCCTATTCTCATGACAAGCCATTGCTTTTTCATATCTTCAATTCTTAATTTTCCGGGCACAAATTGGACCTCTTATCCCAAAAAAAAGCCACTCGTCCCGTTTTTCCCAAAAGTCTTGCAATATAATCTTCCCTTAGCCGACTACCCTACTGTATGGAAAAGGCAACACTACCCACTAATAGGACGGAATCTACCCGCGAACAGAACCGACAGATCGGGGAAGCCGTGCAAAGCGAGCGCTCCCGGCTGCTGGATTTTATTCGGCGGCGGGTACCCTCCGAGGAAGAGGCCGAGGATATTGTGCAGGATGTATTTTACGAACTGATTGAGGCCTACCGGATCATGAAGCCCATCGAAAAACTGACGGCCTGGCTGTTTAGGGTAGCCCGCAACAAAATTTCCGACCGCTACCGGAAGAAAACAACTCAGCCGCTGGAAAATCAACGCCATGCCTACATCAATAAGAACGAGGAAGAGGATACCTACCTGCTGGCCGATGTGCTGACCGGACCAGCTACCTCCGCCGAAGACGAAATGATGCGGGAGATGATTCTGGATACCCTGGCCGAGGCCCTGGACGAGCTACCCCCGGAGCAGAAGGACGTGTTTGTGTGGCACGAGCTGGAAGATCGGAGCTTTCGGGAAATTACCGAAATGACCGGCATCAGCCAGAACACGCTCCTTTCCCGAAAGCGCTACGCGGTGCTGTACCTGCGGCAACGGTTGCAGTTTCTGTACGATGAACTACTTGACGCCTAGGCGGCTGGTTCAGCTTTACGTTATTTTTAAAAATCAAAAAAAGAAAAAACCATGAAATCGTTCTGGATCAAAAGAGGATTAAAATTCGCGGCCTTTGCGGCCTTGTTTGTGTTGGTAGTCGGAGGGGTAGTGATGCTACTCTGGAACGCCCTGATTCCCGCCCTGTTTGGTGGCCCCGCCCTGAGTTTCTGGCAGGCGCTTGGCTTGCTGGTGCTATCTAAAATACTCTTCGGCGGCTTTGGCCGGGGGGGAGGCTGGCATGGCGGCTGGGGGGGCGGCCACGGCCACTGGCGCCACAAAATGGCCGAACGCTGGAAAAACGCCACCCCCGAAGAACGCGAACGCTGGAAGCAAAAGTGGGGAGTGAGCAATTATGAATAAGTGATTGAGAGAATTGGTCCAGGAGTTGAAAGTGTATGAGTTGAATTGATTTTTTACTATTTCACTTTCTACTCATTTACTCCTGAACTTTGAACTATTCACTCATTCTATCATTCACTCATTGAATTTTGCAGTTGCTTTTCCAGCTCCAGCTCGTTGGTCAGGTCGAGACGGAGGGGGGTAATTGATACCAGGTCATTCTCTACCGCCCAGCGGTCGGTGCCTTCTTCGGAGGGTTCGAGCGGAGTAACGGTAAACCAGTAGTGCTTGCGGCCCATGGGGTCCATGCCCGGCACAATCTTACCATCGTACAGGCGTACCGACTGCCGGGTCCATTGCATACCTTTGGGCTCACGGGGCAGGTTGACATTGTACAGCCCAAAATCAGCCTGCTCGATCAACATGCG
>CATMVR010000372.1 GCA_950075905.1 uncultured Persicitalea sp.
AAGATTCAGGGGGGCTTACCCACCGAACTGGAATTTTACGGAACACATACCCCCGTCTCAGAACCGCCCTTTACCCCAGGAGCCACACAGATCAAATTGAAGGACATGCTTGGAGTTAATGCTTATGAATGGAATTTCCAGGACGCCGAGACTCCCTGGCAAATCAGCGAGTCTAAAATGGATATGGTGAAGAGCTTCTCCGGAATTAGGCACTACATAGACTGGCAAAAACTGGAATCTACCGAAGGCGTATACTCCTATAACCCTACCCTGAGCGGCGGGTGGCACTACGATCAGATCTACGAGCGCTGCAAAGTTGAGGGTATCGAGGTACTGGCCTGCATCAAAACCCTGCCTGACTGGATGCTAAACACCTACCCTGCTGATCAGCGCGATCACGAGAATGTGCCGCTTCGCTACGGTATGGATTTTTCTAACCCTACTTCTTACCTGGAACAGGCCAAGCTTGGCTTTCAGTTTGCCGCCCGGTACGGGATCAACCCCAACGTAGACCCTACCCTTCTGAGCGTGCATAGTACGCCCCGCTGGTCCGGCGACAACCCCAATACGGTCAAAATCGGAACCGGACTTATCAAATATATAGAGTGTGATAACGAACGCGACAAATGGTGGAAAGGACGCAAAGCCTACCAAACGGCCCGGGAGTACTGCGCAAATTTGTCTGCTTTTTACGATGGCCACAAAAACACAATGGGGCCGGGGGTAGGCGTAAAAAATGCCGATCCATCCATGCAGGTAGTCATTGGTGGGCTGGTATCCGGTCCGGAGTATATCAGGGGAATGATTGACTGGTGCAAAGAGTTTAGAGGTTTTAAATCAAACGGGGAAGTAGACATCTGCTGGGATGTAATCAATTACCACATCTATACAGACAATACGTCTTCTTCGCAGAGTGGTACCTCTACCCGCGGAGCGGCACCAGAAGTCACTAACGCCGGCGAAAAAGCGGATGAGTTTATCCGTGTAGCCCAGCGAATGAGCGGTGGGGTGCCTGTTTGGATCACCGAAACTGGCTTTGATATAAATCAGGGTAGCCCACTGAAAGCTGTTCCTATTGGCAGCAAGTCTGCCCTCGATACTCAGGCCGACTGGATTCTGCGCACCTCCCTTTTCTCGGCCCGGCACGGTATTCAGAAAGTTTTCTTCTATCAGATGTATGACGACAATGACTCGGGCCTAATCTTCTCTACATCGGGTCTGATCAATGCGGATAAGACACGGCGCCCCGCCGCTGATTTTCTGTTCCAGACCAAAAAGTTATTTGGTGAATACCAGTACATGGAAACCCTGCACCAGGATCCGCTTGTTGATAGGTACCAGAGGAACGGCGAAAGTATGTACGTACTGATGGTTCCCGATGAGGTAGGCAGAACGGCCCAGTATACCCTCCATGTTGGTAATTTTCCCAAAGCAACGCTTTACCAACCTGTAGCGGGCAAAAACGATATGGATTTCACCGAAGTGAATACTACAAACGGAAACGTGACAATTACCGTGGGCGAAACTCCCGTTTTTGTGGTTCCAGGAGCAGCCTCCAGCGCCAGGGTAAGCAGCGAAGTCGCGGAAATAAACGAGCCATCTGGCCAGGACAATCTCGACTCAGAGGAGGTGAATGTGTACCCCAATCCTCTCATATCTGAGTACTTCATGGTGGAAACAGCCAACAAGACTGGCGGTGAGGTAGAAATCCGGCTGTTTGATTCCTCTCGTGGAATTCTTTTCAAGAGCGTCAAAATTCCGGTTGGGAACTACAAAATAAAGCGCAAGATAAGCGTGAACAACCTCCCCAAGGGTGAATATATCCTTGATGTAAAACAAATGGATAAACGAACCTTCAAAAAACTGCTTTATCTGCATTGAGCCATCAAACAATATGGCAAAAATTATGTTTCATCCAGTGGTATTGGCCGTTGACTAGAAGGGATATTTTTATATGTTTTTTACGAATAAGTTAGTGAAGCGACTGGTCTCCTATTTTAGTATTACGCTGGGTCTTTTTCTGATTCTTGTTTCGCTGTTTTTCTCCTACGAAAACCTTGTAGACATGACTTCCCAGAATCTCTGGGTAACTAATACCATCAACCTGGTAAATCAAACTTCGCAATTTGAGCTTACTACCAAGGATATACAGTCCAATGTTCGGGGGTATGTGGTCACGGGAAACGCGGATATGCTCGGGGGCATAAAGTCTTCCAAGGAAAAATTGGAAGCAATCAGTGATACCTTATTTGTGTTGGTCGAAAAGGATTCAATCCAGAAGGCACATGTCAAACAAATGTTGGAAGTTACCTCCCAGTTTCTCGAATTTTCGCAAAGTGTGGTCGATACCTTTCGGTTAAAGGGTAGGATGGCGGCTTCTGGTCTGATCCGGGGAGGGAAGGGCATCAAACTTTTTGAGAAGTTGAGCACTACAACAAGCGACATCGGTGTTTACGCCAATATTGAACTCGAAGAAAGAAGAAACCAGGCTGCAGCCGCCCACCAAAAAGCCATCTATTTTATCCTGTTTACGGGGTTCACCGGTTTGATTATTACAATCCTGACGCTTTACTTCTTCATACAGGATAGAAAAAAACAAAGGCTCCTAAAAAAACAACTTTCTCAGAAAGAGCGACTTCTAAAGCAATACCTTGAAGCCATCCCCGACGGAATTATTGTCGTCAATCCATCCCACGAACTTACCTACATCAATTCGGCCGGGAAAACCATGCTGGGCTTTCGTGAGGAATGGAACATAAAAACCATTGAAGAACTGCTGAGAAAAATACAATTGTTTGATCCTTCCGCCCAAGAAAACGTGGAGGTCGGAAAGCTACCACTCACCCGGGCTTTGTTGGGTGCAAGGTCGGCAGGTAACCGTTTGGATTTACGGAAAGGTAACGAAATTTCAAATTTTGAAACTAGTGTCGAGCCAATTTACGAGATAGACAACAAGATTGTAGGGGCTGTATCTGTTTTTAGGGATGTGACAGAGAGGGAAAAATACGCGGATAATCTCAAAAATGCCCGCGACATTGCCCAAAAGTCCGTCAAGGTCAGAGATATTTTTCTTTCCAATGTCAGCCACGAAATCCGCACGCCACTCAACGCTATTCTTGGTTTTACTAATTGGCTCCAAAAAGAAAATACGAACCCGACCGTCAGAGAGTATGTAGGGTATATTCAGCTGGCCAGTAACAATCTGCTCGAACTTATCAATGACTTATTGGATATTTCAAAAATTGAAGGAAATCAGATTTTAGTGGATAAAGGGCCGACGTCTATCGTGCAGCTCATGGAATCGGTGAGTATTTTGATCCGGCAAAAAGCGGCCGAAAAAGGAATTTCCTACCACCAAAAATTCTCGGAGGATTTACCCCAAATAGTGCTCACTGACAAACTGCGCCTCACGCAGATTTTGTTGAATATCTGCGGCAATGCGGTCAAATTTACCGAAAAGGGACAGGTGTCAATAGAAGTAAACACGATGGGGCCGCTCGAAAACGGGGTGCAGCGTATACAATTCATCGTAGCGGATACCGGTATTGGTATTCCTCAGGATAAGCAGGAACTGATTTTTGACCGTTTTGTGCAGGCATCCGAAAACATCAACTCAAAATTTGGGGGCACGGGATTGGGACTGTCTATCTCGCGGGCCCTTGTAGGTCTGCTAGACGGCACATTGAAACTGGAATCGGAAATCGGGGTAGGTAGCCGATTTATAATGGAATTTGAATTTACCGTATCCGAAGAAAGCGTCGCAACTGATCCTGCCCTTACGCCGGTTTCCTCCACAGATTATTTGGCTACTCTGCATATCCTGGCCGCAGAAGACAATATCCTGAACCAGAAACTCCTTAGTGCACTCTTCCAACGGGTTGGAACCCGGCTTACCATCGCTTCCAACGGCCTGGAAGCCATTGAGCTCCTGAAAAAAGAAACTTTTGATTTGATCATCATGGATGTTCAGATGCCAATCATGGATGGATATACAGCTATTCGTCAAATTCGGAACGTCCTGAAACTCGACATTCCCATCATCACTATGACCGCGCACGCCATGATTGGCGAGAAAGAGGAAGGGGCTCGTATTGGCGCCAACAGCTATATCTCGAAGCCCTTCCGGGAACACGAGCTTTTTAACGAAATTGTACGGCTTACCCAGTCGCGGCCCAACTCTTTTATACAGCCAACAAAAGAACCATCTCCTTCTATCCCATCGGTATCAACACTCGTGGACAAGGACTACCTGCTTTCTATAACGGGGGGAGATGCAGATTTCAGAAATGAGATGATCCAGCTTTTTGAAGATGAAAGTAAGAAACAGTACAGCGTCATGCACAAAGCTTTCCAGACCTCTGACCACGATGGCTTGCGAAAAGGCATCCACGCGCTTCGGTCATCATTAATTTCGGTAGGACTGCTATCGCTTGCATCCCGGTATAAGGAAATAGAAAAAGACCTGAGTCTCGATACCATACCGACTAATCTGGAAGTACTTCTGACCGAACTGGAAGCAGACAAAAATGCTGGCCTTCACGAGCTGAAGACCTCAGAGTGGCCTGCCTGATTTTCGTATTAGGGCTTCTGACAGCAGGGCGGCTATGTCTTCACCCCGGCGTACCCACGTATTTTGGGCGGCCAGCTCGATCCGCCTTGCCCGTAAGGCCGGAGAGTCGGTATCAAGTGACAATTGAATAGCCTTTGAGAAATCAGCGTAAGTACTGCAAATTTGTACGAGATCGTCGGTAAAGTCGGCAAGATCCGGGTTGAAATCTGATATCACCACGGGTTTAGCCGCCCCCAGGTACTCGAAAAGCTTCAATGGAAAGACCGTGGCGCTGAGCTCGTCTTTATTGAATGGAATAATACAAACCGCAAAACCTTTTAGTACAGCGGGCATTTCGGCATAGGAGGTTTTGCCCGGAAAATAGATATTGGGACATTGCTGAACATGCTCAGGTATAGCGCACTGAACCGGGCCTACCAGCACAAAACTTTTCTCCGGATGCTCAATGGCCGTCTTTTTCAGAAGCTGAAAATTCATCCGGTGATCGATGCTCCCCAGGTAACCTACGATAGGTTGGGGAATATTTTTTAGCAAAGAAGAAATTGCCAGCTCCGGGTCAAGGGCTTTTTGACTGTGCTGAACATCGGCCGCGTTCGGCACAAAATACGTATGGGAGTTTCTGGCTATTTTGTCATCGTGCAGTTTTTTGCTGCTGCATATCACCAGATCGGCCGTTTGAACCAGTTGCTTTTCGGAAGGTAGGCCATGACGTCCGTCAAAGCTACCCATGATGGGGTCCAGGCAGTGGTATACGCGTAGCTGCGGAGCAAGGCCATCGGCCAGACCGGGATAATGAAAATTGAAGGAATTGATGTATACAAACGAATCGATGTTTCTTTTGCGGAGTACGTAGTTGATCTTTTGCCGGATCAGAAACTCGTTAATTTTTAGTATAAACCGGTAGAGGGTACCCTCAGGCAGAAAATTGGATGGAAGTACCACCGGCGGTATGAATACTTCGAGCTGGGTGCCCGGCAGGTGTAACGAGCGGTCAGAAAAAATTCCGAAATAGCCCCGGCGCTTTTTCAAACTTTCCGACTTTGCTTTTTTCAGCACATCGTTCAGGGTAAAAGGGTTATCGAAGTA
>CATMVR010000373.1 GCA_950075905.1 uncultured Persicitalea sp.
GGGGGCTACGCCGGTGGGTTCTTTTCAGACGATGTCTTTGCTTTGTAAATCAACCTTGATGAGCTGGTTGTTGCCGTTCAGGACCACGTACAGGTACTCCCGGCCCTGCTCGGTGGTGATGGCTACTTCGTTGGGTAGCGCCAGCGGAGATTCTCCCTCGGGGGCAAAAGCATGGGAGTCGACCAGCGAGATTTTGCTGCCATCCCAGCTAGCCTGCATCACGAACGACGTCTGATTTTCCCGATGGGCCGCGCTCCAGAAAAAGTGCGTTTGGGTGCCTTTGGGTACGATCTGAATGCCCGAATAGGTACTGGTCAGGTTTTTGAATTGACTCCCCTGCCGGTACGACCAGCGATCCAGAATTTTCTGCTTTCGGATATCCACGATAGCAATGCCGTACCGGTCTTCCACGACGAGGAAGTTTGTGCCGGGTATTTTTTTTAGGTCCAGCGTGTGATTTTCCAGGTCGGTATCTCCGTAGCGGATCACGCTTCCGGCCGGGTCGATGATGCGGTTGTAGGGCATCAGCAGGGGGAGCGTGTTATTGGCCAGCGTACTATCGTCGTAGGCAATACGGGGATTGATACGGGCGATGGTTTGGTAACCCAGCGGGGTAGTGCGGCAGGCGTTGAGAGCTAGAAGTAGTACGCCGGCAGAAAAGATTCGGGAGTATGAGTTCAGAGCCATAACCATTTTTTTACGTACAAATCAATCCCCAAGGTATCGGGATTTGCCTTGAAAACCAGCAGTGCTTCTGTAAACAGATGGTAAAGTATTCGCAACTGCCTGGACCTGGATGAGAGGTTTACCTTTAAAACCCGGTTTTCTGGTGATCTACTGCCAACACACACTTGCCTGATTTTCAGGGTATGCCGCAGCCTTGCTTTTCTATCGTGTAAGAAAGAGAGGCAATGCGCCAGCCCTGCGGTGTTTTGATCAGGGTAAAGACATCTACCCCGCAATGCGAAAAAACATCGTTGACCCACAGATCGTAAGGCGCCCATACCTGAGCCATGTGCCCATGTACCTTTACCTCCACGCCGGTATCTTTCATGACCTCCCTAATCACAGTACCCGGCCGAAAGGTATCCTTGAAAGGCGAGCGGCTTGCCACTATGGGCTGTCCGTCTTTTTCGCGTACGGTGTAGACCATGCCTCCGGGTAGAAACAGGCTTCGGAAGGCGGTCGTGTCACCCTGGCCAATGGCATCAAGCAGATCCTGGGCTACCTGCAAAGCTTCTTTTTCCGGACTCTGGGCGGAACCGGGCGTAGCGGCAAAGAGCAGCAGAGACATGCTAAGGCCAATGAGCCAATGTATTGATTTTGTCATAATGAGTATAATAGGTTGATGAGCAAGATTGGGTTAAAATAGCCGGATAGAATGGTCTTCACGCACTTCGATGCGCTGGTCGGTAAGGATAAAGCCCGACTCACTGTACAACCCTACCTGGAAACGACCAACGGGTAGGTTGTGCTGCAACACGTCTGTGGTAATACCATCTTTTCTCAGTCCAAGGCCGGTAAGCATTTTGCGGTAGGCATTCCGGGTACGGTAGAAAGGAAGCCAGACGGCCGGGCCGGTATCTGGTAGCATAACCAGAAAGGGGGTGGCTCCATGGTAGGTATGCTGTTCCACCACCAGGCTGGTGTCGGCATGCATCTTGTCGGGATCCCGAATAACAAGAACCGCCTGCCGGAAGTCTAGCCGAAGGGTGCTGTCACGATCCCGGACCGGTGGGCGGTCGGGCAGGGTAGGTTCATTACGGCAAATGCCCAGGCGGAGAACATTGGGATAATCATGGGCAACGTTTCGCTGGAAAGTAGGTGCGTACTGCATAAAAGTCGAGTAGTTGGCCCAGTTGGACTTATCGGCCCGGAGCCAGTCGTGGCGGTATTCGAGCTTAGTAAAATAGTTAAGATACGAAGCTACGCAAATCAACATAGCGCAGGCCGAGGAGAATACCGCCCAGGGCACGGTTAGAGTTCGTGGTAGTGCGGATAGCACGGCCAGGTAAAACCAACTGGTGATATAGGGTGAATAATGAGCGTAGCGGGAAGGGATCAGAAAATTAGTGGCCATCCAACTGCGCGATATGGCCACCAGCAGGGCTGTCACGATCAGAAACATAAGGTTTCCCAGCAGCATTTTATCAAAATAGCTGAGCGACTGGCCGGTAAATAGCCCCTTGTACAATTTTGGCAGGGCAAACCAACCCATAACTACGATAAGCAGCGTACCCCACACGATCGATGGCCGCCAGTACAGGCCAAAAGACTGCGTAACCGACCCAACAAAGGAGGCAAAGTAAGCGGCCATCCGGAGCGGGTCGGCCAGGCTCTGCCCAAAATCAGCACTCTGGCCTTTCTCAAAACCATAGAAGTAAACCAGCGAGACGATCGCGGTAAGTGCCATCCAGATAGTTAGCCATTTCCACTCGCGGTAAAGGATTAGAAATACCATACCGATAGCAAAGCCAAAAATACCGTTTCCATGGGTGAAGGTGGCAACAAGTATGATAAACATGGCGAGGCCGAACCGCCTGCGGCTAAACGCCTGTACCAGCCAACTGAGCAGAAACACAATGACAGACTGCTGCAAAACGCTGATGGTCCAGGTAAGGTTGTCGAAATAGATTGGGTGAAACAACACCCAGGGTACCGGCAGAAAAAACCAGACGGGAAGCCCCAGGGACCGAAATGCAGACCACAGGAAATAAAGTACCCCACACCAGAGTAAATTTCCGAGTAGCATCAGTACCGGCCAGTTGATGTGACCTTCCAGCTGAAAGTCGAGCCAGGTGAGTAGGCGGGGAATCAGGATGCGGTGCTCGTTGTGCTGCTGAATGAGCCATTTGAGCTTCTGACCAGCACCCATGGACTGATGCTGCCAGAGAACACTTTCCAGCAAGTGGAAATCGTCGGCGTAAAACAAGGTTTCTGAATAGTACCAGATTACCCCCAGCAGGAATAAAACGGGCAATACAAGAAGAAAGCGTACTGAAAATCTGGCTAATAAATGCATAGTTGTGGAAACCCGATGTGTTTTATTCTGATTGTCATAACGACTGAACAGGTCATCGAAATACAGGACAATCAACCCTTGGTGCAATGTGGGTGGAAGGGCAGCCAAAAATAGGCGTATAATAGCTGGTTTCAAACTCAGGCAGTAGCTTCTGGCGATATTTTTCTTTGCCCGCAAGAGCGTACTATACCGAGGCCGGGCTATACAGTTACAACCATAAAGATCTTTTTAAGGTCAGAACGGACCCCTATACGTTTACATGCCTGCCCAGGCTACCACCGGAGGTTTTTCTCAAAAGGCGTCCCTTCTTGATAAACGCTCCGGTCAAAACCAAAAGTGCATATACGTGTTCATAGCATAGCAACCTATCCCTTTACTACATGAAATCGATCAAACTGGAAATTAACAATAGGGCGGGCCAGCCGCTGGCGGCTCGCCTTGAACTGCCGGCCGGCCGCCGGCCGCATAACTTTGCCATTTTTGCGCACTGCTTTACGTGTAGTAAAGACTTGCACGCGGTGCGAAACATTTGCCTGGCGCTTACTAACCGCGACTTTGCCGTACTGCGCTTTGACTTTACCGGCCTGGGAGAAAGTGGCGGTGATTTTTCCCAGACTAATTTTTCCAACAATATAGATGATCTGCACGTAGTGGGAGAGTACCTCAAAACCCATCATCAGGCGCCCTCCCTGCTGATCGGGCATTCGTTGGGAGGGGCAGCGGCCCTGGTGGCTGGCGCCCGGCTGGAATACATCAAGGCCATTGCTACCATTGGTGCCCCTTCTACTCTCTCCCATGTTACGCACTTGTTTGACCAGAATCTGGATCAAATCCGGGAGGAAGGCGCGGCCAGGGTGTCTATCGGCGGACGGCCGTTTACGATCAGGCAGGAGTTTGTGGAAGAGCTGCACAAAGAAAACCTGATGGACCTGGTGAGCAAGCTACGTAAGCCGTTGCTCATAGCACACTCGCCGCAGGACCGCATCGTGGATATTAAGAACGCAGCCGAACTTTTTCAGGCGGCGTTTCACCCCAAAAGCTTTTTGTCGCTGGATAGGGCCGATCACCTGCTCTCCGATGAGCAGGACTCCCGCTACGTGGGCGACGTGCTGGCCAGTTGGGCCAGGCGCTATGTGGATGACCTACCCGATGAGCGGGCCACTACCGACCTGCAGGTAGTAGCTCAGATTGCAGATGACAACTATACTACCCAGATTCAGGCCCGGCAGCATACTGTTATCGCTGATGAACCGCAGAGCCTGGGCGGCAACGACCTTGGCATGACTCCCTACGAGCTGCTATCGGCCGGGCTGGGAGCCTGTACGGCCATAACGGTGAAGATGTACGCCAACCGGAAAAACTGGGATTTGCACGAGGTCTTTGTGCATATGGAACACGGCAAAGAGCATGCGGAAGACTCTGCCCATACGGAGGTAAACAACGCCCCGAAAATAGACCTTTTCCGAAGGGAGATTGAGCTGGTGGGTAACCTGGACACCGAACAGCGGGCCCGCCTGCTGGAAATAGCCAACAAATGCCCGGTGCACAAAACGCTGCACAACGAGATCAGGATCGACACCATCCTGCGGGAGTAAGAACTGCAAATCTGCCTTATCTTTCCCTTTTTTGACCTATCTGCCTATCTTTGTAGATATTGACCTTTGCATCTATGATTTCTACAAAAATAGCCCCGGCCGAAGTGCCCGATGAGCTTCTGGCAAAATATGAAACCGTCATCGGGCTCGAAGTGCACTGCCAGCTACTGACCGATTCCAAGCTTTTTGCCTCCGATACCAACCTCTTCGGGGGAGAGCCCAATACGCACATCAGCCCGCTGACGCTGGCGTTGCCGGGGACCTTACCCAAGCTTAATAAAAAAGCCGTGGAGTACGCCGTGCGCCTGGGGCTAGCCTGTGGCTGCGCCATCAGTCCGCGTACTATTTTTGACCGGAAAAACTACTTTTATCCTGACTTGCCCAAGGGCTACCAGATTTCGCAGGATAAAGCACCCATCTGCATTGGAGGAAGTGTGCCCATTACGATCAAAGGCAAGGGGAACGAGCTGGTGGAGAGAACGATTCGTTTTCACCACATCCACCTCGAAGAAGATGCCGGTAAGTCTGTCCACGATGGCAGCACCACCGACACCCAGCTCGACTACAACCGCGCCGGTACCCCGCTGGTGGAGATGGTATCGGAGCCCGACCTGCGCTCGGCGGAAGAAACGGGAGCCTTCGTGACCGAGATCCGCCGCCTGGTGCGCTACCTCAATATCAGCGATGGGAACATGGAGGAGGGCTCTCTCCGCTGTGACGTGAACGTTTCCGTGCGGCTTTTGGGGGCTGAGGAGTATGGCACCAAGGTGGAGATCAAAAACATGAACTCTATCCGGAACATCATGCGGGCCGTGGAGTTTGAGCGGCGGCGGCAGGTAGCTACGCTGGAAAACGGCGATTCCCTGTTTCAGGAAACGCGCATGTTTGACGCCGAAACGGGCGAAACCTACGGCATGCGGGTCAAAGAAACCATGAACGACTACCGGTACTTTCCAGACCCGGACCTGTCGCCGGTGGTACTGACCGACGAAAGAGTGGCCGAAATCCGGGCTCAAATG
>CATMVR010000374.1 GCA_950075905.1 uncultured Persicitalea sp.
ACCCATTGACGGGGCACTGGAACTGGGTCTGCTTTTCTCCCAAGAAATTCAAGATCCCGCATCCGGGCATCTATCCGGCCGCCAATGAGCTTAAAGTCATTATCTATAATAAAAGTGATTTTGGGTTTGCCGAAGAGCACGCCGCGCGGGTATCGGAGCATTGCCGGCTGCTGCTGCAGCCTGAGGGGAGCCGCAATGAACAAATGTTGCCCCTGATTATTGACTACATCAAGGACAATCCGCGCTGGCAAATATCGTTACAAACTCACAAGTACATGCAGATCCCCTGATGTTCCGGTTAAATTCCATCCTTTTTCTTGTTCTGTGGCTGGGTAGCCTGTCGGTCAGCGCTCAGGAGAAAATAATGTCTCGTCGTACCCGCGAGCTGTACCAGAATGCCCAGCAGGCCTGGAATGACCGGAAGCTGGAAAACGCCCAACTACTCTACGAAAAGCTGGTGGAACTGGAACCTTCCCTGCCCGAAGCCCACCTACGTCTGGGTCAGATCTACGAACTACAAAGAAAATCGGCCCAGGCCCGGTTTCACTACGGGCGCGTGGTGGCTCTGGCTCCCGCTTCTCCCGAAATTGCTTCGGCTTACCAGTGGCTGGGGCGCGATACCTTTCAACGCGAAGCCTACGATTCTTCGGAGGTGTACCTGACCAAAGCTTTTTCACTTAATCCCGAAAAATCAAACCTCCGCCAGGTCACTCAGAAATGGATTGCTTCGGCGCAGTTTGCCCAAAAAGCCATCCAGCGCCCCTTACGCATTCAGAAAAAACCACTCAGCGATACCGTGAACTTTCTGAACGCGCAGTTCTTTCCCGTGCTGACGGCCGACAATGAAACCCTCATTTTTACGGGGCTGACCCCGGAACGGGACGAGAATATGTACATTACCCACCGGAAAAATGCCGGCTGGGATGTGCCGGAAGAAATTTCCAAAAACATTAATTCCAGTAATAACGAAGGTACCTGCACCATCTCGGCCGATGGGCGTACGCTGGTCTTTACGGCCTGCAACCGCCCCGATGGCTACGGGGGATGTGACCTGTACATAAGCCAGAAAACGGGCAAAGAATGGCAGAGTCCCCAAAATCTGGGTCAGGTGGTCAATACGCAGCACTGGGAGTCACAGCCCTCGCTTTCGGCCGACGGCAGCGTGCTGTACTTTACGTCCGACCGGCCGGGCGGACTGGGGCGGTCGGATATCTGGAAAACCCGGCGCGACAGCACCGGGGCGTGGCAGCTGCCCACCAATCTGGGCGAACCCGTCAATACGTCCGATGAGGAGAACGCGCCGTTTATTCATGCCAATGGCCGCACACTGTTTTACGCGTCAAACGGGAGGCCGGGCATGGGGGGCTTTGATCTTTTTATGTCCCAGCAGGTCGATACTCTCTGGAGCGAACCCCTCAATCTGGGCTACCCTATCAATACCGTTGCGGATCAGGTGGGGCTGTTTATTACGGCAGATGGAGAACGTGCCTACTACACCGACGACCGCAAAGAACCGAGAGGCCGCCGCGCCCTGCTCTATCAGTTTACGGTACCTGACACATTACAGTCTTTATTTGTGCCAACCAACTACATAAAGGGAAAAGTATACGATCAGAAAAGCGGCGAGCCACTATCGGCCACGATTGAACTATACGACCTCAAAAGTCAGCGAAAAGTATCTACTTTTACGTCTCAGCCTTCTACCGGCGAATACCTCGCCGTGCTCAACCGCAAAAGTGAGCATGCCCTGTATGTACAGAAAGAAGGCTACCTCTTCAAGAGTCTTACCTTTGTGGCTAGTGATGCCAGGTCGGGCAACATCCTTGATATAGCGTTGGAAAAAGCCGAGAAAGATCGGACTGAGGTGCTCAATAACCTGTTTTTTGCCACGGGGGCCTACACCCTCGACGATAAATCCAGGGTAGAGTTGAACAAACTGGTGGAATTTTTGAGGAATAATCCCACCGTTACCATCGAAATTGCCGGACATACCGATGACATAGGTACGGAGAAAGAAAACCAGGAACTATCGCGGTTAAGAGCCCAGAGTGTAGCCGATTACCTGGCCGAAGCCGGCCTTCCCAAAGACCGGTTCAGCGCCCGGGGCTACGGAGAAAGTACCCCCAAAGTACCTAATTCCTCCGAGGAGAACCGCCGGCTGAACCGCCGGATCGAGTGGCGCATCCGGTGACCAGAGTTGTGAATTAGGGCGAAAAGTTGCACTTTTGTGGCCTGATTCTTGTTGAAAAATAGCACAAACTAAATAATTCAAAACAAGATCATTATTTACCATTTCTATGGATACTGAAAAAATTGAATGTCTGATCATCGGATCAGGTCCCGCCGGCTATACGGCAGCTATCTACGCATCCCGTGCTGGTTTGAAACCAGTGCTTTACCAGGGCCCTCAGCCGGGTGGCCAGCTTACCATCACTACCGATGTGGAAAATTACCCAGGCTATCCCGATGGCATCGGTGGCCCCGAAATGATGATGGACTTTGAAAAGCAAGCGCGCCGGTTCGGGGCGGATATCCGTTACGGCCTGGCAACGGCGGTTGAGTTTACGCCCAATGGCCACAAGATCACCATCGACGAAAAGTACGTGATCGAGGCGGAGGCAGTGATTATATCAACCGGAGCATCGGCCAAGTGGCTGGGGTTGCCCGGAGAGGAGCGGCTCAATGGTAAGGGGGTGTCTGCCTGCGCTGTGTGCGATGGCTTCTTTTTCCGTGGACAGGATGTAGTGGTGGTAGGTGCCGGTGATACGGCCGCCGAAGAGGCTAGCTACCTCGCCAAACTATGCCGCAAAGTGTACGTGCTGGTACGGCGCGATGAGATGCGGGCCTCCAAAATCATGCAGAAACGTCTGATGTCACTCACTAACGTGGAAATTCTCTGGAATACTGAGACCACTGAACTCGTTGGGGAAAACGAACTGGAAGCCGTACAGGTGATCAACAATGTGACCGGTGCTGAAAGTACCATACAGGCAACAGGCTTCTTCGTGGCCATTGGTCATAAGCCTAATACGGAGATATTCAAGGAATATCTTGATATGGATGCTTCCGGGTATATTCAAACTGTAAAAGGCAGTACCTATACCAACGTGCCGGGCGTTTTTGCCTGTGGCGATGCCCAGGACAACATCTACCGTCAGGCTGTAACGGCGGCCGGGACGGGCTGTATGGCCGCCCTGGACGCAGAGCGTTACCTGGCTGAGAAAACCATGATGGCCGAGGAACAGGAAATCTCTTAGGCTTCTTATCAAAGAATATCTTCACTCCCTCTTTTTTATACTAGTATGAAGGTAAAAATTATTGTAGGCTTGCTGTGGGCAATGTGTTTGATGGTGGGGAATAGCTATGCCCAGGAGCGGGGAAAGTTTCGAAAGAATCCGAAAATAAAACAGAATACACCCAATTCGGTTAACCCGAATTTCCCCGTTCTGGAACCCCAAAAGGAGCCCGAACAGGAGTTTAAGGTGGAGACCTCCAATCTGCAATTTCAAAGTCAGTTCGAGCCGGCCAAACCGCTCAATCCCGTGGTTAGCGAGGATACCGTCACGCTCGACGAAAGTCAGACCGACGTACTGGAGGTGGTAGACTCCATGCAGATTGGCGATGAGTGGGTTAAAATTGCGGATTATTTTGTAATCTGGGATGCCCGCTCTATCAATCCGTACGGTATGGATCCTTTGGAATTCAACGAAAGCATTGACATCAAACTCTACGACCCGGCCGAAAATCGCTTCTGGAATACGCCCGTAGAAGCTCCCAGGATCACCTCCCATTTTGGCTTTCGCTGGGGGCGCTGGCACACCGGCACCGACATCGACCTCGAAACCGGCGACCCTGTGTACAGTACCTTCGACGGCATGGTGCGCGTGGTGGGGTACGACGGCAGTGGATACGGCCGATTTATCATGGTAAGACATTACAATGGTCTTGAAACGCTTTACGGGCACCTTTCCAAGCCTCTCGTGGAGTCGGGGCAGTTAGTCAAGGCAGGCGATATACTTGGCCTTGGCGGAAGTACCGGCCGGAGCTCAGGCTCCCACCTGCATTACGAAAACCGCTACGAGGGCAACCCCTTCGATACCAAGTTTATCTTTGACTGGGATGTGCATCAGGTGCGCTCGGATCACTTCCTGCTCACATCTCAGGTGTGGGACTACCGTCGTGGTGGCCGTCCCGCCAAGAATGAATTCGAGGAGATCGAAAAACCCACCTATGTGCGCACTCTGCTGCATCGGGTAAAGTCGGGCGAAACGCTCTCTTCTATTGCGGGCCGCTACGGTACCACGGCCTCGTCTCTGGCCAAAAAGAACCGAATTTCCATTAACTCTACGCTCCGGATCGGTCAGAAAATCCGCGTTAAATAAGCATGTACATGAAACTAGACATTTTGGCTATTGCTGTGCATCCTGATGATATAGAGCTGGGATGCGCGGGTACCTTGATGGCCCAAATAGCTCTGGGAAAGAAAGTGGGGATTCTGGATCTGACCCGGGGCGAGTTGGGTACCCGCGGTACTCCCGAAGGTCGCCTGCAGGAGGCAGCTGACGCCGCCCGTATCATGGGGGTGGCCGTACGCGAAAATGCTGGCATGGCTGATGGTTTCTTTCAAAACGATGAGGCGCACCAGCGCCAATTGATTTCGTTCATCCGTACCTACCAGCCCGATATTGTGTTGAGCAATGCCATTGAGGATCGTCACCCCGACCACGGCCGGGCAGCGCAGCTCATTTACGATAGCTGCTTCTACTCAGGCCTGCGCCGGATCGAAACGGAGGATGCCAAAGGGACTCCGCAGGCCGAATGGCGCCCCCGTCAACTCTTTCATTTTATTCAGGATCGTTACATTACTCCTGACTTCGTCGTAGACATAACACCTTACTGGGAGCGCAAAAAGGAGGCCATGCTCGCCTTCAAGAGTCAGTTTTATATCCCTTCGTACGATAGCGACGAGCCGCAGAGCTATATTTCCAGCCCGGAATTCCTTGAATTTATCAAGGCCCGGGCCGAAGAGATGGGGCATGCCATTGGCGTAAAATACGGGGAAGGCTTTACTTCCGGCCGTCGGCTCGGCGTCCGTGACCTATCGGCCTTCATCTAGGAAAATATCTTTTTCCCGGGCGCAATCGCTCATTATTCCAGGGGAGGTGTTTTGTCAGGGCGAGAGCCTGCTGATGGTCCATAGACTATCCGTGGCGTTGAGTTCGTACTGAATCCGATCGTGCAGGCGGCTGGGGCGACCCTGCCAGAACTCTATCCGGTCGGGCACCACCCGGTAGCCTCCCCAGTGGGGTGGGCGAGGTACGCTGGTATCAGCAAACTGCTGCTCGTAGGCCAGTTGACAAGGGTTTTTTAGCTTGTGCGAGTATTTGCCGTACCAAAACCACATATACACACCAAAGGCTATAAAACCAACTATAATAATAGTGTTTCTAATAAGCCCCATACGCTTGCTTACCCAATAAATACCCTTATCGCTATCACCGTCAGTTCTGTTGCGTAGTGTATTAAAACGGTTTGATATTTCGCCTTTTTGCATTGTTTATTATTTCACCAATGTGCCTGTGTGCAATGTTTCGCCTATTTTCAGCCGGTAAGTATATACCCCCTGTGCCACATTT
>CATMVR010000375.1 GCA_950075905.1 uncultured Persicitalea sp.
CGGGATACTTTTGCCGGAGGCCTGCGGGTTGGCCTCGCCTTTTTTGAGGTAGTGCGTCGGGTGGTTGCAGATCTGTTTGAGGGCGGTCATCATCTTAAAAATCAACCCGCTGCGGTTGAAACCATCCTTGGCTCCCTCGATTCCCCGCAGGGCGGTATCTACCACACTCTGATACAGGGCCGCCTGCTCCGCTGTGAGCGTACACGACTGATCCATCTCAATCTTATCGGGCAGGTCCTGAATAATCTTCTTATCTGTCTTGACCCGCCGCAGGATAAACGGCTCCGTCATGCGCCGAAACACGTCGAGCCGGTGCTGGTCGCGGTCTATTTCGATGGGGACGGCAAAGTCACTGCTGAATTTTTTCAGCGAGCCCAGGTAGCCTTTATTCACAAAATCGATAATGCTCCAGTACTCGCTCAGGCGGTTTTCGACGGGCGTACCGCTCATGGCAATGCGCACGCCGGCCTTTATCTTCTTGACGGCCTTAGTTTGGGCCGTAGCGGGGTTCTTGATATTCTGGGCTTCGTCGATGACTACCACGGGCCAGGGAGTTTTGGTAAAGGTATCTGGCTCGCTGCGTACCACGCCGTAGGTAGTCAGCACCAGATCGGTATCCTTGAAGCCCGCCTGACTGCGGCCGGTGCCGTGGTAGGTATAGGCTTTGAGGCCCGGCGCAAAGCGGGTGATTTCCTTGTCCCAGTTAGTAAGCAGCGTGGTGGGTACTACTACCAGCCCTTTGTGTTTTTTGAAAGCACCTTCCTCTTTGAACTTCTGCAAGGTAGTAATCACCTGCAGGGTTTTGCCCAGCCCCATATCGTCGGCGATGAGGCTACCAAAGCCGATCCGGGCGTTTTTGTACAGCCACTCAAACCCCCGCTGCTGGTAAGGTCGCAGCGTTGCCCGGATGGATTGGGGCAGGCCAACAGCCTCGGGTTCGGTTAGTTTTTTGATGAGTTTGCGGGCCGAGTTGGATAGTTTTACGCCCGAGCCATTGTATTCTTCGGTCAGGGCGGCTTGCAGGATTGTTTGGGAATCTACCTCCGGCGGATTTTTGAGTTTGTCGAGCAGCGCTCGGATTTCCTTTTCTTCCAGATACACGTACTGATCCCGGATCTTGACCAGCCCCCGGTAGTTTTCAATCAGACCTACAAACTCATTGGTATTCACGTGTTCGTCGCCAATGGCCACTTCCCAGCGGAACTCCAGCATTTCTTCCAGGTTAATCACCGAACTGGCCGCTACCTTGCCTGACTCCTCGCTATCGAGTGTCATGGATAGCTGCGGACGAACGAGCTTTTGCAATGACTTGGGCAGCAGAATCCGGATGCCAAACAGTCGCAGCGTAGGCAGGATTTTGAGTAGTACCTCGGGAAATTGCAACGCGTTGAAGGCCAGCGTTTCGGTGCCTTTGGAAGCAATGAGCTGGTTGAGCTGCGGAAAATGCTCGGCCATCATGGAGAGGTCGCGGAGCACGCCCATGCGCACCGGAGCGTAGTCGGGCTCTTCCATAAAGGCTATCAGCGGCACGGGCGCTTTCATCTCGGACCCTTTTTTCTCCACCAAAATATGTACTACGAAGGTACCCTCTTCGGCATTTTCTTCTACCTGAATCAAGGGGACATAGTCACGCTGGGCGATGAAAAACTTATTGAGCCATAGCTGGATATTGGCCGGCGTCTCGCGGCTGTCGAACCCGCTGAACCGGGCGTAGTCGCGGCGGAAGAACAGGTCGTCTACTTCGGTATCCTTGTAGTGGTAGCGGTCGTTGAACTGCCGCACGCGCTCGGTTAGCATCAGCGAGCAGAGCATGGGTAGCCAGTCGCTCGTAATGGGCTCATAGATGTCGTGGCGGCCTATTTTGTAAAACAAAAACTCCCGCGGCAGCACAGCTTTCAACTGTTCGGCTACCCGGGCTACCTGTTCGTTGAGCAGGGCGGGTATCCAACGCACAAAGAAATTCTCTTTTTTGAGCTGCACCCGCAGCAGTTGGGGGAGTACCCCTCCCACTTCCAGGAGCTTGTTGGCAAAGCGGTTGGTGAGGTACAGCCCCCGCAGTAGTGGCGATAGTTGCGGTACCTGGCTATGCGGAAAGTGCTGCAGCCATTCCAGAAATTTGGGTAGCTCGTTGAACTGAAAAACCATGCGCTCGTTGGCATCACGAAAATTGGCCTGCATGAACACCATAGCCTCGTCCAGAATAACCTCCCCGCTTTCGATGGCATCCAGGTCTTTGTCGTAGTCGTGCTCGCGCAGTTCGTCGGCCACGGCCAGGGCCTGAGCTTTTTTTTGGGCATCTGTATAGAAAGTACCAAGTACCTTCTTGAAATCGCCCGTTTTGTAAAAGAGTGGGTTTTCGCCCAGCAGCGAGAGCAGGTTGTCGCGGCAATCGGGCAGGATCGAAAAATCCAGCGCCTCGTATAGACTCTCGGCCGGACGAAACTCTACTTCGTCGCCCATTTCGTAGGGCTTGCGCAGGTCGGCTACGTCCAGAATCTCCACGTCCTTTTGCTCGGCCGAAGCCACGCCCAGGCCTTCCAGCGCTTTGAACAGGTCAAAATCGCGTAGCTCAAAGATCATGAAAGGATTTTTGTCTATCTCATTGGCCACCAGGTACAGCACCGCCGCGCGGTGCTTGCAGGGGTCGCCCCAATCGGGACAATTGCACGAAGAATCCATACTAGCCCAGCTACCCGGAAACAGGTGGACCCCCCGACGGCGGCACTCCTCGTAAAATTCGGAGGGCAGCTGCCGGTTGAGGAGTTGGGTCAGGAAAAGCGGATTTTCGGTAATGAGACTAACGGCCTTGGCCTTATCTGTGGCCGACAGCGGGTGAATCTTAAAGCCAACTTTATAAGGAATCGGCCGCGTACCGCGCACTTTGGCCTTGATGGAATTCTTATCAAAATCAATGGAAACCACCGAGCCGTTGTTGGCGTAGGTGCGGCCCCGGGCCAGGCGCCCGCTCTGATCCATGCCTTCGAGCACGTTGATCCACTGCTGCCCCCACCACGTTTGTCCAAATTTGCTTTTACGCGCCATAGGTACGAGCGTATAGGTTGTTTTTGAGTAACTGACAAAGGTAAGGAATGTGGAGGAAATGGTGGATTTTGTAGAGTGGGGAATGTGGTAAGGTTCGCTATATTTGAAGTGAGGTCTGGTAAGCACCCAAAAAATCAAAGAAGAATGGCTAAGCAAAAAATTGAAACTGTCCGTGAGCAAATCTATTATTCCTACGCGAACCTAGCCATGGCCCACATGGCTATCGAAAAAAAACAGGAAAAATACGGAATGCTTAATTTTATGATTCGAGCCAAACTATTCAAGGGGCTGAAAGACGGAACAATGAATATGCGTACGATTTTTGACGATGAAAAAGTTAAGTTACAGACAGGCCAAATTTGTAATTATTGCGGTTCGTCAGAAAGATTAGCGTTAGATCATATCTTCCCACAGAAATATGGAGGTCAGGACAATGCGGAAAATTTGATTTTTGCTTGCAGATCTTGCAACAGCTCCAAAGGGAAGAAGGACTTGATGGAATGGATGATATACAGGGATAAATTTTTGCCCTTGATGGTCATCAGGCGGTATTTAAAACTCACCTATACCTATTGCAATCAAAACGGGCTTCTTGACATGAGGATTGATGAGCTTCGAGAGCTTCAATTACCCTTTAAGATTGATCTTCTGCCTACCACGTACCCTAAACCAAACGAACTTCTGCTTAACATTGGATAGAAAGAGTAACTCGTCAAACGATACACCCCATGAGAAAGCCATTCAAAATAGGTCAGAAAGAGTTTAAATTTAAAAAAGACGCCATTGCTCATTACCGCGCTATTCTTAATTCCTATGACTTCGACCAATCTCTGAACTCAAATGATTTTGAAGACCTCATGGCTCTACTTGATCACGATTATCTTAATTATTTAGCTGAAATTGAATCAGAAGACCAAAGTGAAGAGAATATTGAAAATGAATCGGATTTGAACCAGAATTATGAGACCACGGAGGAAGAAGTAGTTATCAAAGACATCAAAGTCTCTAAGGTTCAGTTTAATACAAAATGTTTTGAGGTTTTGTACAGCGACCAAACAAGCATGTATATTTCATATCTGATGATGATTAACAATTCGAAGTATACTTCGGAGAAGCTATTCGGTGTTGCCTGCAGAAATTCAATTCATGAAGATATTTGGTCCGTAAAACAGTCCTATTTTGCTACTAACTCAGTAGAAGGGCAGGTAAAATGTCAAGAAACTGGGATTTTATCAAAATGGGCAGAGTTAGTTGTTGATCATAGGCAGCCTAATACCTTTTCTGTGATTTTAGATAGGTACAAAGAAGTGAACAGGATAGATTTAGACTCAATTGAATACACCTCCAATGACAAGAATCTTATTATTTTCAAGGATAGCGAACTGGCCGAAAGTTTCAGAAAATACCATAGCGAGAAAGCCACCCTAAGAGTAGTTAGGAAGGATTTGAATTCTAGCCGATCCGGTCTGGCAAGGCTTAAAAGAACTTCGAAAGATTTGACTATTGAGTGATAATTGAATCTTATACAGAGTTGCATCCAGCCAATTCTCTACTCCTCGAAGCTGAATAGTGGTCATCGATCAAGTATATAATAATGAATAATCAAGACATACGCTGGAAGCAGCGGTTTCAGAATCTGGAAAAGGCCTTCCTGCGCTTGCAGGCAGCCGTAATGACTGAGAACCCTTCCGATCTTGAAAAAGCGGGTATTATTCAGGTATATGAATTTACGTTTGAGCTGGGCTGGAAAACGGTCAAAGACTATCTGGAAGAGAGCCAGGTACCTGTAAAATTTCCGCGTGATACCATCAAAGAGGGGTTTAAGTACGAGCTGCTTGACGGAGAAATCTGGATGGATATGCTGGAAAAACGAAACCTGATGAGCCACACCTACGACGAAGAGAGAGCGGAACTAGCCTACAAACTCATTATAGGTACATACTTTGAAGCGATTGAGGCAGTATACATGAAACTAAAACGTGAGCTATGAACCCCTATGGCATTTCTGAAAAAAGCTTCGGCCTGATTCGGGAGGCTTTTCAAAGGTACCCTGAGGTAGAAGAAGTACTGATTTTTGGCAGCCGGGCCAAGGGTACGGCACGGCCGGGCAGCGATATTGACCTGGCTATTAGCGGAAAGAAGTGCAGCGAGCGCACGGCCCTCGACATTGCCGGCTACCTGAATGAGGAGGTACCTATCCCCTACTTTGTGGATGTGGTTTACTACGACGGCCTGAAACATCCGGACCTGAAAGCGCATATCGACCGGGTGGGGATGCCGCTATTTGGGAAGGGTCTATACTGACAATAAACTTAGGCTACTAAGATTTTTCGGAATTTTTCGGAATCAGATTCCGAAAAATTCCGAAATTGTTGTTTCGGTGTGTCCACAGGCCGGGAACTATTCCAACTGATTCTTCGTAAACAAAAAAAACATCCCAAAATCGTAATTAGATCGAGATCCTTCGGTAACGACTGGATAAAACACACGAAAATTTGCATTATTCGCGTTTTGGGGTAAACTTTGCGATCCTGTTTAAAAAGTAAAGGAGTATTGAAAACCAATCAACGACATATCAGCAAGATAC
>CATMVR010000376.1 GCA_950075905.1 uncultured Persicitalea sp.
TATTATTGGTGCCGCGCTTAGAAGGAGAAACTTCCTTCACGCCGCCACAAACAGTCTTTCCAGTTGTTGTCAATTTACTGGCTGTGGACATAGCTGTGGCTGCTACTTTACTCTTCCCCACAGGAGATCCCACCGACTCAGTCGAGACTGCAGTTCCACTGACTGATTTACTATAATTATTTGGGATTATTGGTTGGCTTGATTGGTTAGTAGGCTTGGGGAGGGTCGGGGCGCGCTTGACAGGACTCTTCACAAGTTCCGCATCTAACTCGTGGTCATCCGCAGAAGACCGAAGCTTCCTACGAAGCCATTCTAGCTTATCCTGAAACTCCTCTACATCTGGATCACCGCGGGGAAGCAGCAGTGTCATACTTTTCCAATGGCGTGCTACACGAATAAAACAAAAGAAATTAAGCAGGAAGAAAAATATAAAATAACAACAACTACTACTACAAAGTAAAACCAACAAACACAGCAAAACAGAGGACATAAACATATAAACAATAATTTAATTATGTGATACTTAGGCCTAACCTGAGAAGTTCGTGAAGAAGTTTAATTCTCTGTCTATTAACGCCCAGTTCACTTCACTCTCATCTGAAAACTCCCTAAAACAACAAATTATAAATACAAATCAAAGACACATACAGACACTCTAACACACACATACTCACAGACATGCCCAATGTAATTTCTTAGCATCCAAACAATATCGTTTCATATGGTACACAAAATACAACTCCACACCTTTCAATTAAAGCATCAATCAGTTGAATTCTGCGGGAAGTTGAGGTGGGTTGCACACAAAGTTGGTCACCTAACCGCCGCATCTCCCCCTTTGCAGTTCTACTCATTTGCAAGGCCGCATCAAGTGCTTCGTCCCCTTCCTTCTCGCCTTGCTCACGGTATCTTTGAATTGTTGCATTGCGCACTATAATAGGCCAGCGACGCGCATAATCAACGTACAGACGTTCGTTCTTCATCATCGACGCAACACTAGACCAAGGTAATCGCCTCTGAGGAATATCGGCTGGATGAGCGCCTAAATCGTTTTGTTTCATTAAAGTATAACCAGGAATAGTGGTACAAATAAAAAAGAACAAATATTAAAGAAACACTGTATACCTGGCATTTTAAGTATAGAGCGCAACGCCTTAACAATACGATCATCCTCCTCAGGACTAAACTTCCCTATAATATTTAGCCAGGAAATATGAGATGAGCATAGTATATATAAATAAATCATATTAATGTATCACCTGTAACTTTGCGTGTTTGAAGGCGCTGAAGATTTTGTTGACAATCATCTACATAATAAAAAATACATATACACAGGAATTAGTTGAATCGGCTAAAGGGTGTCTATGTATGTAGTAACTAAAGATTATTTGAGGGATTACAATATTTTCAATGATAGTTGCGCAGGATCATCCACTCTTATTGTATACTTGTATAAATTTGAATGCGAGGATGTATTACCTGGGAGGCGCCCCATAAGTCCTCCAATTAAGTTAAAATCTCGACCATGTACCTTCACCTGAATAAAATTTGCCAATAGGAATGATTATGTAAAAGTTATGCTTATCTTATATTAATCTTTAATCTTTACCAGTTGCTGAAGCTGTTCCTTCTCAAACTCAGTGAATTTCCCATCTCCTGAATGTGGTCTGGATAACACGCGCTGTGCGTGATGCCAAATGGCCTGGTTCACAAGTAAGCATAATTGTGTTGAGTTTTAAATAATTAGATTAGTAAAATAGAAATGAAAATAGGAAATAAAGAGAACTTCTACCAATCAGCGGCCGATTTATTGAAAATATCCTGTACAATCTGATCCAGAATGATGGGCAGTAGCCTTGATTCGTTCTGATTGAGGGTCTGGCTCTGCGGAAAATCGGCGTAAAACGAAAATGACTGGTCGAAGTCCTTGGTTTCGTCGAGCGTATTCGTAAACCGTACCTGCACCGTCACATTGAGTCGGTTGAAGCCTGCCTGATCGTTGGCAGTTGGCGCTACCGGCACCACGTCGTAGCCTGTCAGGGTACCTTCCAGAATCAAGTCGCCGCCCGTGGGAACCAGCGTAAGGTCGGTATTACGCTGAAAGTATTCTTTCAGTTTTTCGTTGATCAGGATCGGCAGGTTTGCGGGGCCGCCAGCCACTGCAGTATTGAAGTTTTGGACGGTAAAGGTCTTAATTTCAGAAGAAAGATTTGTACCAGTAAATGAATAGACACCACAACTACTGGTCACGCAGCTAAAAAATAAAATAAGTGCCATCTGAATAGCCCAAAGCCCATAAATGGGTAGCCCGGGGCCACCAGGTAGCTGGGAGTGAAAAGTGCGTAAGCGCATGGATTTTGTTAATTCAATAGGTTATTCATCGATATCATACTGCTTTATCTTGCGGTACAGTGTACGCTCTGAAATGCCCAACGCCTGAGCGGCATATTTTCGTTTGTTATTATTTTTTCTCAATGCTTTAATGATCAAATCTTTCTCCTGATCTTCCAGCGAAAGGGATTCTTCCTCTTCGGCAATATGCTCTACATCCTCAATTTCGCTGCGGGCCTCCGAGTAGCGATCCAGATCGACGATGCGGTTTTGCATCATCCGGTCGGGGCTCAGCCGTTCGGGTGTACTGCGTTCGTGGGCGGCAAGCAGGCGAGAGGCTTCGGTTACAGTCTGAGAAGCCCCTGTTTCTGACGTAGTAACGTTCTCGAAAAGTTCCTGGTGGTTTTTCAGAATGTCGTGGCCATGTTGCTCGTTCTGCAGCACGTCGCGTACCAGCTTTTTGAGTTCGGTCACATCCCGTCGCATATCAAATAGCACCTTATATAGAAGCTCACGTTCCGAAAACGAAGAGCTGGAATCTTCGGCCAGATGCAGGGGAATCAGAGCCCGGCGGGTTGCGGCACCCACGGGGTTCATGTACCGGTGCAGGGTCTCAGCGTTAATGGGCTCGTCCTTATTGGTTTCCAGAATGGTAATCTGTTCGGCTATATTTTTTAGCTGACGAATATTACCCGGGAATTCGTACGTCAGTAGCGCCTCACGGGCGTCAGTCGACAACCGCACGGGGCGGGTATGGTACCGTTCTCCGAAGTCGTTGGTAAACTTCCGGAAGAGCATCAGTACATCCTCGCCGCGCTCGCGCAGGGGAGGCACAAAGATGGGTACCGTATTGAGCCGGTAGTAAAGATCTTCGCGAAATTTTCCTTTTTCCAGCGCTTCGCGCAAATTGACATTGGTGGCAGCCACTACCCTTACATCTGTTTTCTGAACTTTGGAAGCTCCTACGCGGATATACTCACCGTTTTCCAGTACCCTTAGCAGTCGGGCCTGTGTGCCAATGGGCATCTCGCCAATCTCATCAAGAAAAATCGTGCCGCCACTGGTAGTTTCAAAGTACCCCTTGCGGGTGTCAAGGGCACCAGTAAAAGCACCTTTTTCGTGGCCAAAAAGCTCAGAGTCGATGGTACCTTCAGGTATGGCACCGCAGTTGATAGCAATAAACGGACCGTGCTTGCGGGTGCTCAGGCTATGGATGATTTTGGAAAAAGACTCCTTGCCGCTTCCGCTTTCTCCGGTGATAAGGACGGTCAGATCGGTAGCGGCTACCTGCATGGCTACGTTGATGGCGTAGTTGAGGGCAGGAGCCCCACCGATGATACCAAAGCGGTTTTTGACGGCCTGTATTTCGGATAGATCCATAAAGTTTTGATTGTTGAGTTAAAAAAGGAGAGACCTCAGGCGGTTACTTCGGTCACTGAGTGTCCAATCAGCGTGGCGGCAGTGCACTCAGTGACCAGCACCTGCACATAATCTCCTTTCTGGTAGTTTTCCCGGGGAAAAACCACCACTTTGTTTTGGTCGTTCCGGCCCTGCAAGTGTTCCCCGGAGCGCTTGGAGGTACCTTCCACGAGCACTTTGTGAATTTTGCCTACCAGGCGCTGATTGCGTTCGAGGGACAGCTTCTGCTGTAAAGCAATCACTTCGCTCAGGCGGCGTAGCTTTATCTCGTACGGAATATCGTCGGTCAGTTTTTTGGCCGCCGGAGTACCGGGGCGTTCTGAGTAGGCAAACATGTAGCCATAGTCGTAGCGGGCGTACTCCATCAGGCTCAGGGTATCCTGATGCTCTTCTTCGGTTTCGGTGCAGAAACCCGTTATCATATCGTGCGAAATACCGCAGTCTTCGCCCAGGATGGTCCGGATGCGGTCAATCTTCTGCATGTACCATTCGCGGTCGTAGGTCCGGTTCATCAGTTCCAGTATCCGGCTATTACCGCTTTGGGCGGGCAGGTGGATGTACTTGCAGATGTTGTCGTATTTTTTCATGGTATGCAGCACCTCATCGGTAATATCCTTGGGGTGCGAGGTACTAAACCTGACCCGTAAGTCCGGGCTTACCTGAGCCACCATTTCCAGCAGCTGGGCAAAGTTTACAATCTCTGCATCGGGGTCGTTGGCGGGCCGGTACTTGTAGCTATCCACGTTCTGGCCCAGCAGCGTTACTTCCTTAAATCCCTTTTCGGCCAGCTCGCGGGCTTCCTGCACTATGGAGTGGTGGTCGCGGCTGCGCTCGCGTCCGCGCGTGTAGGGTACTACGCAAAAGCTACACATGTTATCGCAGCCCCGCATGATGGAAATGAAGGCCGTAATGCCGTTGGAATTCAGCCGGATAGGCGAAATGTCCGCGTAGGTTTCTTCTCTGGATAAAAAAACATTTACGGCTTTTTGGCCTGTACCTGCTTCTTCTACCAGGCGGGGCAGATCGCGGTAGGCATCCGGTCCGGTGACGATATCCACCATCTTCTCCTCTTCCAGAAACTTAGCCTTCAGGCGCTCGGCCATGCAGCCCAATACTCCGATGAGCATCCCTGGCTTTTTCTTTTTCAGGTGGTTGAGCTGCTTCAGGCGGTTGCGCACCTTCTGCTCGGCGTTGTCGCGGATGGCGCAGGTGTTCAGAAAAATCAGATCGGCTTCCTGCTCGGAGGAGGTGGTCGCAAAACCAGCGCTTCGCATGACTGAGGCCACTATCTCGCTGTCCGAAAAGTTCATCTGACAACCATAGCTCTCAATGAAAAGTTTTTTCTTATCCACAGAGAGCTCATCTTCGCTCACTTTCACCAGTTCGCAGGCTTCCTTATCGGCCTCGGTCAATATTTTTAATGAATTTGCTACGGGTTGTTCCATTTCTAGTTGTCAATCTTATGTATAGGCGGGTCTAATCCCTGAATTAGATAGTAAATTCTATCCTCAAAGCCGGAATTTCCCTTCTCGGGCTCTGTAATAAGTTGCAAAATTAATAAAGAATACGAGAATAACTGACAAAGTGGCAGTGTGTTCTGGAAAATTAATTCCTAGAAAGGGTACCCCACACCCAGATTGAAATTAAGGTAGTTTGGCTGAGAGGGGTTAAAGGGCTTTTTCCAGTCAAACTCATTCAATACAAAACGCTGCAGGTAAGGGTCGTATACCTTCAACCCAAAATCAAACCGAAGTACAAAGTAGGAAAAGTCATAGCGAATACCGAAGCCGGTACCCAGGGCAATCTGCCGGGCGAATTCATCCCAGCGAAAATCGCCGGGCGCGTAGTTTTCACTGGTGGGGATTGACCACACATGGCC
>CATMVR010000377.1 GCA_950075905.1 uncultured Persicitalea sp.
GAATCTTAAAAACAAAGTAAGATTTAACAGAATTGTTATGACTGTAACTTATAATGGAAAAAATTTTGAAGTAACTTCATATGATAAAAAAAATGATAAATTTTCAAAAAGTTAATCAGTTCCAGGGTGTCGGTCATATCCCGGTTATGTTATTTACTTCATATAGCAGATTTTCTTTACCGTCGGTGAGCCGGAGATGCTGACGGTTATCTCGCTTAAGATTTGAAATGTCCGATGCTATGGCCAGGAAAAACAAAATGTTTCCGTTTGAGTCGCGCTTCAAAGCGATACTTTCCTGAATGATGCGACATATACTGCCGTCCGAACGAATCATTTTGTAATCAAAAATTGCCCGGAATTGCTGCGCCTGGGATTCAGAAAGAGTTACAATGTACTCGCCAATCAATTTGTTCATTGCTTCCAGGCCCTGATAGTCGGCGGGAGGCATATGGGAGACATAAACAAGTAACAAAGGATACTGCATAGTCCTGATATCCAATACTGCCAAGGCGGACTGATTTAATATTAAAGTGCTGTGCAGTAGATGGTTAAACTGAATAAGGGTGCTAATCTCTTCAACCTCGGATTGTAATGTTTCAGAATGCCATATTTTTCTAAAGGAAGAAAAATCAAAAGGCTTTGAGTCAACCATAAGCAACTGGTGGATAAAATGCTGATAAATATACTGAATAATCAGTATTGTTTGGTGACGTTGGGACGAAGAATTTTGTGAATTATCGGGTTGTGAACCTCTCAACTTACTCAATGTAGCTAATCAAACATTCGCTCCAAAAGTGCCTCTCAGGATAATTGATTGAAACGGGAAAAGCACGAATGCGTAGAGAGCATTTTTCCCATGGAAAGTAGAGGTAAATGAGGCATATTTATATAACTTTCCGACCTATATCCAGCACCAGCCAAAAGCATATCCTGAAAGTAAAACCGAGTAGCTACAACTGGCAGCACCACCCGCCAGCACCACCCATCGAATGGAGGTAACGCTCGAAATGTTCGAACAGATCAAACCCCTGATTCACATAACCCACGGTCCCGGTGAAAAGCCTGGTCTTGTTTGTGTTGCTGTCAAACCTGCCGTTAATCATCATCCATACGATGGCGATTCTAAATGGAGTAGAGACCGCTGCGGCCTGGTTGACGGTCGTGATCTCTGTTGTATTCGCTGGCTGGTCGGGGATTATGATTGGTAAGGAAGATCGGGCAGTATCCATGGGTTGAAGGGAATGATATTGAATCCTGCACTGGCTAACCCATACCCCCATCAAGAGATATCAGCCCATAAATGCAGAACATTTGCCAAAATAATGTAGTTTAGAAACAAACTACATCGTTTACAATGACTCATCCCCAACAACCCGACATCCGCGACCTTGGCATCATCGGCGACCAGAAAACCTGCGCCTTAGTGGATAAAAAAGGGACAATCGCCTGGTATTGCCCCGAACGGTTTGACTCTCCGGCGCTGTGTTCGCTGCTGCTTGATGAAGAAAAAGGAGGGTATTGGGCTTTGGAAACAGGGGCTACCTTTGCCGGTAGAAAATATCTGGAAGAAAGCTGCGTGCTAGAGACAGAGTATACCCTGGACTCTGAACAATTTACACTCACGGATTGGATGCCCTACGGTACCGATGAATCCAAACAGGGGATTTGTCGGCTTACTTCGCCCGCCCCACAGGCCCTCACCCACCGGCTCCGGTTGAGGGCTGACTATGGTCTGAAAGGAATTATACTAAACAGAGTAAACGAAAATTCGGTCAGAATCAGTGGTCAGGACAGCACTTACACCCTCGCTTCCTCACACCCGATCGTCATTGCGGAGTCCTTCATGACGTGCAGCATACCCGCTGGACAGACGGGATGGGTGTACCTGGCAACTTCGGAAGACTCAACCGATGGAGTGTCGGAAGAAACAATCCGACAATCCCTGACCGAGACGTTGGCCCAATGGAAGGAGATCTTCGGGATGTTTTCTTACGAGGGTATCTACCGCGAACAGATGTTCAATTCCTGCCGGGCTATTTGCCTCATGACGCACAAGCCGTCCGGCGGTATAGTGGCTGCCGCTACTACTTCGCTCCCCGAGGGCTTCGGCAACGGCCGCAACTACGACTACCGCTATGTATGGCTGCGGGATGCCGCCATGATCGTGAGCGCCCACCTGCGGGCCATCGGCATGACCGGCGCTGCGGTAGATTTCCTGGGCTTCCTCTGCTCGGCCCGCACCAGCAACGAGGATATACGTATCATGCCCTTCTACGATCTGGATCGGAACGTAGCGGAAACCCTGAAAGAACTTCCGCTCAAAGGGTACAAAAATGAGTCGCCCGTGGTAAAGGGAAACGGGGCAAATGAGCAACTGCAATTGGATGCCAATGCCAATGTACTGCTGGCGGCCAAACAGATTTATTCGCAACTGGACGAGAAGCCCAACTGGGAAACGGTCCGGATTATTGCGGATTTCCTGGCCGAAAACTGGCAAAAGAAAGACCATGGTATCTGGGAGGAGCACGTAGAGGAGCACTTCACCTCCAGCAAGGTGGTTGCCGCCAAGGGACTGGAATTTATTGCTGAAAGCGCCGAAACCGAGGAGCAAGCCACTAAATGGAGGAAAGCAGCCCGGGAAATCCGGCGCTTCGTGGCTGAACACTGCCTGACCGACCGCGGGGCCTACGCCGTATACGCCGGGTCACAGAATGTAGACGTTACCGCCGCCTTATTTCCGGTATGGCTCTACGGGGAGCCCGATAGCCCCGAAATGATAGCCACCATGCAGGAGATTGAGAATGTCCTCAAAGAAGGGGAACTGTACCACCGTCGCCTCGAACAATTTGACTCCGCCAAAGAAGGCGTATTTCTGGCTGGCTCACTGTGGGTAGCTCAGTACTACATCATGTGCAACGACCTTGAAAAAGCCCGGAGCATTATTGATGCCGCCCTGAAATACGCCAATGACCTGGGCTACATGGCCGAGGAGGGACATGTACCCACCGGCGAGATGATGGGTAACTTTCCCCAGACCTTCGTACACGCTTCGCTGATGGGTGTTTTGGTGGATTTGAATGTCGAAGTAAAAAAGTAAAGTAGGTACGGGTAGAGGGTACAAGGGTGGTTTTTTCGGGATTACTTTCTAAATTGAGTTTTGTTAACAATCTCCCCCCACCTTCATCTCCAATCCATGAGAAACGTACTGTTTACCATCAGTCTTCTATTACTTTCGGTAGGTTATATTTGTCAAGCCCAGGGTACCCGCCTACTCCGGCAACCCTCGGTAAGCGCTACCCACCTGGTGTTTGTGTATGCCGACGACCTCTGGCTGACCGAGCGTACCGGCGGCAATGCCCGCCGCCTGACCACCAACCTCGGTTCCGAATCATCACCCCACTTTTCGCCCGATGGGCAATCCATCGCCTTTTCGGCCCAGTACGGGGGCAATACGGATGTGTATCTGATCAGCCTCAATGGTGGCGAACCCCGCCGACTTACCTGGCACCCGGATGCCGATATAGTGCAGGGCTGGACGCCGGACGGCAAATCGGTGCTGTTCCGTTCAGGTCGCAAAGGTCACCCTACGGCGCTTACCAAATTTTTCACGGTAGATACCAACGGTATTTTCCCAAAAGAAGTCATCGTTCCGCAGGCGTTCCAGGGAGAACTCTCTCCAGATGGTACGTACCTCGCTTACAAGTCCATACCCTTCTGGGACTCCGAGTGGCGCAACTACCGGGGCGGTCAGGCCCAGCCGATCTGGATTTTCAATATGAAAGACCAAAGCCTGAAAATGACTCCCCAAACCGACCGCGAGCGGCATACCGATCCGGTATGGTATAAAAATGTCATCTACTTTATCTCCGAGCGCGACTATGCCGCCAACATCTGGTCCTTTGATCCGGGTACCAATGCCCTCAAACAAATCACTTTTCATACTGATTTTGACGTAAAAAGCCTGAACGCCGGGCCGGATCGCCTGGTGTATGAGCAGGGAGGGTACCTGCATCTGCTGGACCCCGCTACGGGCAAGGCTACTCAACTGGTAGTGAATGTGCAGGGCGATTTCAACTGGGCCATGCCGCGCTGGGAAGACGTAAAGGCAACGGCCATTCAGAACGCCAGCCTCTCGCCCACGGGGCAGCGGATGCTGTTTGAGTACCGGGGCGATATTTTTACGGCTCCCAAAGAAAACGGTACCTGGCGCAATATCTCCCAAACTCCCGGTGCCGCCGACCGCTCGCCGGTCTGGTCGCCCGATGGGCAGCGCATTGCCTGGTTTACGGATCGTAGCGGTGAGTACCAGCTGATGCTTGCCGATCAGGAGGGGATGAATCCTCCCAAAGCCATTGCCTTACCTAACCCGACTTTCTACTTCCGGCCCGACTGGTCGCCGGATGGCAAGTACATAGCCTATACGGATACCGACTATAATCTTTGGTACGTGAATGTGGAAAATGGCAACGCCAAAAAAGTAGATACCGAGCGCTACGCCCACCCCAACCGCTCCATGAACCCGGTGTGGTCGCCCGATGGCAAATGGATTGCCTACGCCCGTTTACTCGACAACCACCTGAAAGTAATCAAGGCCCATAACGTAGAAACCGGCGAAACGCTGCAACTCACCGACGGTATGTCGGATGCCATCTCGCCCGTATGGGATGCGAGCGGCAAGTACCTCTACTTTCTGGCCAGTACGGACTTCGGCCTCAACACCGGCTGGCTCGATATGACCTCCTACGACCACCCCGTTACCCGGGGGCTCTATGCCATTGTGCTGGCGAAGGGAGTAAAGTCGCCTCTCTTTCCCAAAAGCGACGAAGAGCCTGTTAAGTTCGACGAACCGGCCTCTAAACCCGACGAAAAAAAGAACGATAAGAAAGACAAACCAACCGATTCGCCCAAACCCAAGCCAAAGGTGACAGTAAAGATCGACCCTGACGGACTCGATCAGCGGATCATTTCATTGGGGGTACCCCTGAAAAATTACACCGACCTGGTGGTCGGGCCGGAAGGAACTGCCTTCTATCTGGAAAGCCCGGAGGGGGAGTCGGCCCAAACGGTTCACAAGTTTTCTTTTGAAGAACAAAAAGGAAAACCTTTCCTTTCCGGCGTTCAAAACCTAAGCGCATCCCACGATCGCAAGCAACTACTGTACAACAATGGCGCTACCTGGGGTATCGTATCATCGGCCAAGGAAAACAACAAAGTGGGCGACGGGAAGGTAGACCTGAGCGGGGTGAAAATGAAGATTGATCCCCAACAGGAGTACCAGCAGATTTTTCGGGAAGGCTGGCGGTACCAGCGCGATTTCCTGTACGTGAATAATACCCACGGCGCTCCATGGGACAAGGTGTACGAGTGGTATCAGCCCTGGATTGCCCACGTCCGCCACCGCACCGACCTCAACTACGTGGTGGATATACTGGGCGGAGAAATTGCCGTGGGCCACTCCTTTACCTCGGGCGGCGACCTGCCGCAGGTAGACAACGTGCCCATTGGCCTGCTGGGGGCCGACATTGTGATGGACGGTAATCACTACCGCATCGAGAAGCTGTTTACCGGTGAAAACTGGAATCCCGGCCTGAAATCGCCGCTCTCAGGCCCTGGTATTGACGTA
>CATMVR010000378.1 GCA_950075905.1 uncultured Persicitalea sp.
GGCTGCACCACGGTGTACACGTCCCGATCTGCCCGGACTGATTTGGTACGGTTATAGAGCCGCACATCAAAGGGGGCCGCGTACGCTTCGCAGGGTTTACTTTTGAGATAGTTGAAGAAAGTACCGCTCAGGTACCACGAGATTTTCTGGTGCGTACGGCTGGGACCCGACATCAAAACGATCTTGCCCCGAATCAGCTCCAGAGCCTGATCGAATTTCCAGTTCAGATAGTCCGCGTACGTGTAGGTACCGTTCAGGTCGAGCTGTGAAAGGCTGGTAATTTCGGACATGGCTTTGCTTGTTTTGGTGAACCAAAGATGATTCTACTTCAAAAACACTCCCTCCTCCCCTTTCCGACTCAGAATAACCTCTACGTGCTCGTTGAAGGTAGTGCTGAGTGCATAGCCCACGTAGTCGGCAGATACGGGAAAGTGGCGGTGACTGCGGTCTACAATAACGGCTACCTGTAATTTTTTAAGGCGGAATTGCAGAAAGGGCTGCAAAGCAAAGGCCAGCGTACGGCCGGTATTGAGCACGTCGTCGGCTACAATAACCACTTTACTATCGTTCAGGGTGAAGTCTTTCCGGAAAGAAATGTCACTATTGAGGGGTCTTTCTTTATCCAGCACAATCTCGACCAAGCGAGTTTTCAGGGGCGAGATGCTTTTCAGTTCGTTGGCCAGCAGGCGGGCAAACTCGTAACCCTCGCCGGTAATCCCGGCCAGAACGATCTCTTCCTCCTCAAAATTCCGCTCGTAAATTTCAAAGGCAATCCGGCGGATTTTTTGCTGGGTCTGTTCCAGGGTTAGTACCTGTTGGCGGGTGGGTGCGGTTATTTCGGTCATACTATGAGGGCTTGGGTCTGTATAGTAAAAAATGGGTGTCTATCTGATTAGGCTTGTAAGATACATGGCTCTCCAACACCACCCTGATCCTCTTTTTAGGAGGGAAATTTTTCTGCTTACTAATTTATAACAAAAAACGCTCTAAAACGAAAAGGAACCCAACCAGCGTTGGGTTCCTCTCTACGGCAAATATATACAATCTACATGGAAAAACTATCGCTTTCCTGGTAGGCTTTGATCACCGCCATCTCACCTTCCTTACCGGCAGTGAAGTTTCCGTGCTCCATGCCCATGATAAAGCTCTTATTCTCTTTCTTGCTGCGGTCGTAGATATACTTGAAGACATTCTTGTAGTTGATCTCCCCAGTGGTAGGCTCCTTCCGGCCGGGGTTATCGCCAATCTGAAAGTAGTCGATCTCGCTCCACGTCCAATCGATATGCGGGATAATGTGCCCTTCGTTTTTCTGCATGTGGTAGATATCAAAGAGAATCTTGCAGGCGGGGCTGTTGACGCCCCGGCAGATTTCGTAAGTCTGATCGGACGTGCGCAAAAACAAATCGGGGTTGTCGCTCAGGGGTTCCAGCACCATCACCAGACCGTGCGGTTCGAGGATTTCCGCTCCCCGGCGCAGGGCGTCAATCACGTGGCCGGTTTGCACGCCAATGGGCAGTCTGCGCTCAAAGTTGCCGGGCACGACGGTCATCCACTTAGAGTTGACCCGCTTGGCTACCTCGACGGCCCGCTTGCAGCCGTTCAGAAAGATATCCACGTGTTCGGGCTTGCCGGCGGCCAGCGTATTGGCCCCGTTGCCGCCTTTGTCTACCACAAACACGCCCATTTCCATGCCCAGGCGGGCCATTTCTTTGCCAATTTTCTCCTGCATCTCCACGGGCCGGCCCATCATACCGTTGTCTTCCAGCGCCATAAAACCCTGATCGGCCATAAATTTGAGCTGATCGATGAGGTCCTCGCCCGCCAGGTTTTTAAACATCCCGAAGTGGGGGGCATATTTGAGTTTGAAGTTATTTTTGGCAGGAGTCGCCGCCGTAGCATCGGCCGCTGCAAGGGCCGCACCGGCCAGGCCGAGGGTTGATTTTACGAAATTTCTGCGAAGCATGTTGTTTACCTTATGTGAGTTTATGAAAGAAAGGACGGAATTGAAAAAATATACCATTTCCGCCCCAAAATTCACGCACTTACTCGAAAGCTTTTTTGTCGACACGGGTACTCGAAAAATCGAGGTACCGGTCGGCCTCATCGCGAATTTCCTTCCGGTACGCCCGGCTGATGCCATCAATCGCGGCGGCTCTAATGTCTCCGTGCAGGCGGTTATCTTTCAGGAGTTTGAGCACAAAGTCTTCTCCCTCCCAGCTGCCGCCCAGAAAACGGGCGGCCTGCAAGCGCACGCGGTGGGGAAAAGCCGAACCCGCCGCCACCGAAGCCAGAATCGTGAGGGAGTTTTGGCTTCCTACCGCTTTGAGCGAGGCCAACAGCGCCTCCTGTACCTCGTCGTTACTTTTTTCCAGCTTGCTCCAAATGTAGGCATTGGGCGCCTGCCGCAGCAACAACCGGCCGGCATCACGACCCATATCGGTATCGGTGCGTTTGACAGCCAGGTCAAACAGCCGGTCGTTCTCGAAAACGGGCTCGTAGCGGGCTACCAGTTCCAGGTAATCTTCGGAACCGTAGGTTTCATTGAGCAAACTTATGAGAGCTATTTTGCCATAGTACGAATCCTGAATAAACTCTTTGCCCAGATGATACAGGGCCAGTTTGGCCAGTTCTACATGTTCTGGGGAAGGCTTCCGGGCAATACCCAGCAGCGCCATGGATTTGTCGTAGCCCGTGGGTACAAAATCAAACGCCCGGAAGTAGCGCAGGCGCTCGGCGAGCGGCACACTCTCGTCGGAGGCCAGGGCGGCCAGGTGCGGAATGCCCTGCCGGGCGCGGGACCGCCACACGATGTCGCGGTGGGCGGGAGTTGCAAGTGGATTACCCACCTTATCGATCCAGGCCTTGTACAGGCGGGTCCACTGTCCGTAGCCGCCAATGCCCAGGGCTTCGAGGTACCAGCGGTCGTTGCCATTGTACTGCCGCGCCAGCTGCAGCCATACGTCCAGGGCCTCGTAGGTATGGTTGCGATAGATGGCCAGCGCGCTCTCGCGCCGCACCTGCGGGTCGCGGTCAGCGGCCAGGAGCTTGATGTACTCGGTGGGATCGCTATTGCGCTGCCGCACCGCCCGCAGGGCCGTGATGCGCAGATTGGGGTTAATATTACGAAAAGAATTTTCGAGGTGCTTGCGGCTGACGCCCTCAATGTTATTAAGTACCCACAGTGCCCGGGCCCGCATCCGCGGATTGGCATCATACTGATGCAGCAGTTCCGATAGCGGCGGCTCGGCCGGAAAACTCATTTTTACCAGGGCATTCCACGCCAGGTAGCGGGTGGCCATGTTGGGGTTTTGCAGCGCTTTGGTAGCTTCCTCGGGAGAAGTAAGATTGTACTTTGGTACCACATAGGGGGTTTTGGGCGGGGCGATGCGATAAATCCGCCCCCGGTTCTTGTCGCCAATACCGACTTCTCCCTCGCCCGGATCATACCAGTCAGACACAATCAGGGAGCCATCGGGCGCTACGCATACGTCCGACGGACGAAACCATTTGTCGCGGGTACCTTTCACGAGGTCAATTATCGTTGCCTTGTAGCCCGCACCGTCGTTTTCTACGGGGTAGGCCCGCACTACGTTGGGCCCGGCATCGCAGTGAATGATCTGATCGCGGAATTGGCGGGGAAGCAAATCACCTTCGTACACGGTCATACCCGCCGGAGCACCCGAGCCTGTGTGCAGCAGGTTGGGTACCACGCCGGGGTCGTTCTGATGCCAGTGCCGGCGGGCAATCTCCTCTTCCAGGTTGGTGCGGTTTACGCGCCAGCTGGTACCTTTCATTTCATCGGTATAGCCAAAATTACCGTTTTCCATCACGTAGTTGATCCGGACACCCTCGTTGCCGTCCTCGTCGTGGTCCGACTGCCATACGGTACCGTAGCTGTCTACGGCTACTTCCAGGCCGTTGCGGAAATTATCGCCCAATACTTCCAGGTTCTGAAAGTTCTGGTCGCAGCGAAACACCATCCCCTGCCGGTAGTTGCGGAAATTGATGGGCTGGTCAAATTTATCATAGAAGCCCCGTCCCCGACCATCGAGAAGCTGCTTTCCTTCACTTCCGAAATTAAAATAGAACTTGCCATCCGGCCCGAACACAAACGAATGCACGCCGTGGTCGTGGTTGGACCCGCTGATGCCCCGGAAGATAATTTCCTTTTTGTCAGCTTTGTCGTCGCCATCGGTATCCGTAAACAGCCACACGTAGGGGCTCTGCGAGACAATAACGCGGTTGCCGATCACGCAGATACCCAGCGGAGCGTCCAGCTCGGGACCCTCGTAGAATACCTTCGTCACATCCGCTTTGCCGTCGCCGTCGGTATCTTCCAGAATCAGGATACGGTCGCCGGTCAGGCGGTCTTTTTTGGAACGGGTGGTACTATACCCATGAATGGTGGGCCGGTAGTTGTAGGCATCGCACACCCACACACGGCCGCGATGATCCACATCAATACTGGTAGGATTGGAGATGGTAGGCTCGGAGGCAAACAGGGTAGCTTCCAGCCCTTCGGCTACATCCAGCCCCGCTACGGCAAATTTAGGAAAGCGCTTTTCCTGCTCAGTAAGGGAGTCGTAGTGGATGATACTGTCAGAACTGACTTGTATGCCAGGTTGCTGGCTGTGTGGATAGGAAACAAGCCGAAAGGCACTGGTACTCACAAAAACGGCCAGGATTACACCAAAAACTACCGCCAGTTTTTTGTAAGGCATTGATTTATAGTTCATATACTGATACTCAATTCTTCTTCACGATCGCGTCAATTGTCCCGAAATTACGGGTTCTTTCTGGTATAAGGAAGTGAGGGTGCTAAATATTGTGCCAGAACTGGCTTTTCGTGAACCATGGGAATAAAAAACCTCCCGCCAGCGTTTGACGGGAGGTTCTGTTTAATTTATCACTTCATTACTTTCTTCTCAAACTGCTCATATACTCCACCAGCCCGGTAAGTTCTTCGGTGCTCATGGCTTCCTGTAGGCCTGCGGGCATCATGGAGTCGTCGAGCTGCTTCATGGATTTCACGTTCGACATCTTGTACTCCTGCGTGCTGCCGCCGGGGAATTTCATGATGAGGTCGGTTTCGTTTTTGCTGGAAACAATACCCGTCACCGACGAACCGTCCTTGAATTTCACCTCGTAGCCTTCGTAGCCAAAGCTGATACCCGCGCTGGGGTTGTAGATGGCCAGGTACTGCCCTTCCTTGGGTAGCTTGCTGCCTATTTCCGAAAGCTTTGGTCCGAAGTCGGCCCCTTCCCCGTTGACCTGATGGCAGGTAGCGCAGTACATGGTGTAGGTAGCTTTGCCCTTGGCAACATCCCCTTTCATCTGGACCAGCTCGGGTACGGCGGGATGCTTTTGGGCAACGGCGCTGCTACCACCGATGTATTTGGCGGCTTCGGTGCGCACTGACTTACGCCAGGCACCGCTCACGCCCTGCACGGCGGCGGCTTTCAGGTCGTCGTTCAGTTTGTGTTCTTTCAGCAGGGTAAGGATTAAGTCCTCGCCGTTCTGGCTTCCGCCCAGCGCGCGAACCGCTTCGCGCCGGACTACCAGCGGCTGTTTGGCATCCAGCGCCACCGTACGCAACATATCCAATGACTCCTTG
>CATMVR010000379.1 GCA_950075905.1 uncultured Persicitalea sp.
TCCAGTTCAAATTTATCCGAGAACACCCGACGATCGCCGCCGTATATCTGTACCACGCAGTTTCCTTCCCCTTCAAAGAAAGCCGTCTGCACGGAGTCTGACAGCCGGTACTGCGTATCCTCATCGTCATGCTGTACAGAGGCACGGTCTATCAGGATATAGAGTTCATTGGCCTGTATGGGCTCAGTGTGTTCTCCCTCGGCCAGCACCTCCTCGATAGCGCGGGTTTCGCCCCGCAGTACTACCCGGTTGAAGCCCTTCGAGAGCAGGATAGTCAGCTCATCGTCGAGCGTACGGCCGGGCCGCACCAGCAGAGGAGCCATCACCAGCACCCGGGTACCTTCGGGCTGCGCCAGCATGTAGTCTACTACATCCGTGACAGTATCCTTACGGACAATCTCTCCCGATACCGGCGAATAGGTAACGCCCACGCGCGCGAATAGCAATTTGAGGTAGTCGTAGATTTCGGTCGTGGTACCTACCGTCGAGCGGGGGTTACGGGTATTGACCTTCTGCTCAATGGCAATGGCGGGCGATACGCCCTTGATGTACTCCACCTCGGGCTTTTCCATCCGGCCCAGAAACTGCCGGGCGTAGCTGCTCAGGCTTTCCACATACATGCGCTGCCCCTCGGCAAAGAGGGTATCAAACGCCAGCGACGACTTGCCGGAGCCCGAAAGACCCGTCACCACCACCAGCTTGTTGCGGGGAATGGCTACATCAATATTTTTAAGATTATGCACACGGGCCCCTTTGATAATAATGTATTTTCGGGGATCGAGTTCGTCAAAGGGTATTTTCTCCGTAGAGAGTTCGGGTTGATTCATCATAGATTGACCTCAGTCTGTCAAGGGCATGGTTCGGGTTGCCCTAATCTTATCTTAAACTCAAAAATCGTCGCTTTAGTTTGTCTTTCCTAAAAGGAAAATAAGGGCTCCCGGCATTGATTGGTAGCTTCGAAAAGGCCTGAAAAAGAAGTATTTTAAAATATTCGGAGCAAGTTGGCTTCATTTTCAAATTTTCCCTACCTTTGCAAACCCAAATTGAGGATAGAAGAGTTTTATAGAGCTATAATTTTGATAATGAGATGAGCAAACGTACTTACCAACCTTCAAATCGCAAGAGAAGAAACAAGCACGGATTCCGCGAGCGGATGGAAACCGCCAACGGACGCAATGTGCTGGCTGCTCGCCGTAAGAAAGGTCGTTGGAAACTGACTGTATCGGACGAGAAACGTCATAAGCAGTAATTTTCTGGTTTGTCGGCACCATTAGTTGGATCGTTTGTAAGCTGCTTTGGCAATACTTCACACGCTTTAACTAATTGGATAGCTTGAAACAAACCTTTAAGAAAAACGAACGCTTACGAAGCCGGAAAACTATTGACCGGCTCTTTAAAAGAGGTAGTACGGAGGTGCACACGTTCTACCTCTTTCCTTTTCGGGTGCTTTATATTTACGATTCACCCGCCGAATCTTCCCTCCCCGAAGTCCTTTTCTCGGTTTCCAAGCGCAACTTCAAAAAAGCCGTGGATCGCAATCTGATCCGCCGGCGGTGCCGCGAATCCTACCGCCTGCACAAAGCTCTGCTTCTGCAATATCCGGGCGTACTTCCTCCTTCATCTATGGCTTTTTTGTATCTTGCAAAAGAAAAGTCCGCTTACGACGTTATTGACAAAGCGATGAGTAAGATCTTAGCTAAACTGGCAAAGCCAGTCCAATCCTGAGAAGATTTCCTAATTTACCTTAAAAAAGCCGACAGCCGACCGCTGACGGCCGATAGCTTCAAAAATATGAAAAAGTACCTACGCACCCTTTGGCTGGCCATCCCGGTAGTGGCGGGTCTGGCGTTCTTCTCCTTCAAGCAGGACGACCGCCTTTTTGAAATTGCCCGAAATCTGGACATCTACGCCACGCTGTTTAAGGAGCTGAACTCTTACTATGTGGATGAGGTAAATCCCAACAAACTTATTAAGATCAGTATCGATGGCATGTTGAAAAACCTTGATCCCTATACGGTATACTACGCCGAGGACGATATCGAGGACTATATGACCATGACTACCGGCAAGTACAATGGCATCGGGGCGCTGGTCAATTCGGCCGACAACAAACACATCATCATGATGGTGTACGAGGATACCCCCGCGCAGAAGGCCGGGCTGCAGCTGGGTGACGAAATTCTAAAAATTGACGGGATTGACCTCTCTACCCTGGCCGACTCCGACCCGGGCAAACTGCTGCGCGGACAGACCAACTCTTCCGTCAAGCTAACCATCAAGCGCTATGGTATTCAAAAGCCGCTCGAAATTCCCGTGAGCCGCGATGTGGTGAAGGTAACCAACGTACCTTATTACGGCATGATCAACGACGAGGTAGGCTATATTGATCTCAAAGACTTTACGGCCACTGCTTCGCGCGAAGTGCGTAATTCGTTTCAGGAACTGAAAGGAAAAGGCATGAAGAAGTTGATCCTGGATTTGCGTGAAAACCCCGGCGGACTGCTGAATATGGCCATCGAAATTTCCAATGTTTTTATTCCCAAAGGTGAGGAGATTGTTTCAACCAAGGGTAAAGTTACCGAGTGGAACAAGACGTACTCAGCCTACAATCCGGCTTTGGATACGGAGATCCCCATTGTGGTACTGACCAACAACCGCTCGGCTTCGGCGGCCGAAATCGTGTCGGGGGTTATTCAGGACTACGATCGGGGCGTGCTCATCGGACAGCGTACCTACGGCAAGGGGCTGGTACAGACCACCCGCGACCTGTCGTACAATACCAAGATGAAAATTACGACGGCCAAGTACTATATCCCGAGCGGACGGTGCATTCAGGCCATTGATTACAGCCACCGCAACGACGACGGCAGCGTAGGCAAGGTACCCGACTCGCTGATGACGGCTTTCAAAACCCGCAACGGTCGCGTAGTGTACGACGGCGGCGGCGTACTGCCCGACATCCTGACCGAAAAGGAAGCCTACTCGGCCCTGGCTACTACCCTGATGCGCAAGCGACTGCTGTTTGACTACGCCGTGAAGTACCACTCCGAGCATCCAACCATTAAGCCGGCCCGCGAGTTTGCGCTCAGCGATGCCGACTACCAGGATTTTGTGAAGTGGCTCAACGGCAAGGAATATAACTACACCACGCAGGTGGAGAGAGACCTCAATGAACTGGAAGCTTCGGCCAATAAGGAAAAATCCATCGGCAGCATTCAGGAGCAGCTGAAAGCCTTGCGGGCGAAACTATCGCACAATAAGGACAATGATCTGCAACTGCGGAAATCGGAAATCAAAGCTTTACTGGAAGACGAAATCGTGAAGCACTACTACCTCGAAAGAGGCATGAAGGAGGCCTCCTTTAACCATGATCCTGAGATGAAGGCCGCGCTGGAACTCTATAAAGATATGAACCGCTACAACGAATTACTGAAAGCAAAAAAGTAACGTAGCGAATCAGGATCGGCAGTTGATGTTTTCTTCGGAAAATCCCTCGACTGCCGATTTTTTTATTTCTTAATTATGACGGGCTGGAAGCCCGTACCACTACCCATGCTCATTCTCAGTATTGATACCTCTACCCGGGGCTGCTCAGTGGCCCTGCACGCCGACGGCCAACTCCTGGCCTCTTACGATCTGCTGACCGACCGCTCCTCGGCGGCCATGCTGACTACCCTTATGAAAAATGCCGTGGAACAGGCAGGCCATACTCTGGTTGACCTGGATGCAGTAGCCGTTGCCAAGGGGCCGGGCTCGTACACCGGGCTTCGGGTGGGGGTATCTACCGCCAAAGGGCTGTGCTACGCCCTTGACAAGCCTCTGCTGGCGGTACCTACCCTGGCGGCCATGACGGTCCAACTGACCTCCTACTACCCGGATAGCTACCTCTTTTGTCCCATGATCGACGCCCGGCGCATGGAGGTATTTTCGGCGGTATACGATAGCCACCTGCGCGAGGTGAGGCCCACACAGGCGGTTATTCTCGACCAGGATTCATTTGCCGGTCTGCTGGCAGAGCACGCTGTGGTTTTCTTTGGGGATGGTGCGGCAAAATGCCGCCCTTTGCTCGAAACCCATGCCAATGCCCATTTTCCCGCCCGGCTCGTAGAACCTTCGGCCAGAACGGTAGGGCAGCTGGCCTCGGAGCTATTTCCTTCCGGTCAGTTTGAAGACCTCGCTTCTTTTGAACCCTACTACCTCAAAGATTTTATGGGGACAAAGCCCCGCAAAAAAGGACTCCCCGCCGTATGATCGGCCCGCCTTCCGGACAGTATCCGAAAGCACAGCGAACATTTAGAAAAGGGGAGCTGTTTGTACAGATAAGTATCGATTCAGAAAAATATGCAAACCGACGAAATTATAAACAAAGTAGCCAACAGCGGGCTGCTGACGCTTGATCTGGAAGAGTACTACCACCCCGGCGAACGCGTGGTGTACGACCTGAAAGATAATTTGTTTCAGGGGATGATTCTCCGCGAAAAAGACTTCCGGGAGTTCCTGAAAGGACACGACTGGAGTAGCTACCAGGGCAAAAACGTGGCTATTATTTGTAGCGAGGATGCCATCGTACCTACCTGGGCCTATATGCTGCTGGCCCTGAAACTGGAACCCTACGCCCATTCGTTCGTATTTGGTGATTTGGCGGAGCTGGAAAACAAGTTGTTTTTTGATGCCATCGGCAGGGTAGATCTTGAGCCCTACCGCAACGCCCGGGTGGTGGTGAAAGGCTGCAGCAAGCACCCCGTACCCGTGGCTGCCTACGTGGAAATTACAAAGCTTTTGAAGCCTCTCGTACAAAGCCTGATGTTTGGCGAACCGTGCAGCACGGTGCCTCTTTACAAAAGGCCCAAAGCCTGAGCCACCTTCCCGGCACGCTTTTTTGAGCATTGGTGAGAGATAAAAAATTCCCCATCACTTATTCCGTAAACTCAAAAAAGCTTCACTCATGAATCAAAACATCTGGAAAGGAATATTGGCCGGTGCTATTGCCGGCCTGGCGGGTACCGCCATCAAACTGGTCTGGGAAAACGTCATGCCTACCCGGCCGGCCAACGTTGACTCCCCCACCGTTGAACTGGCCGACCGCGTCAAGGAGGAAACAGCCGGCGAAGCCCTGACCGCCGAAGAGGCCCCCGTGGTAGATCAGGCAGTCAGCTGGTTGTTTGGCACCGGCATTGGTGCCCTTTATGGCGGGCTGGTCGAATTATACCCCGATATGCCCACGGGCAAAGGCAGCGTGCTGGGCATGGCTTACTACGGAGCCACGCACGGCTCGGTACTGCCGATGCTCAACGCCGAGCCCTGGCCTTTGCATAAGCCTATGAAGTTTGTTTCGAGCGAATTTAGCGGCAATGTCGTGTACGGACTCACCGTAGAGGTAACCCGCCGAATGGCCCGGAAGTGGCTCGACGAACGCGACGCCGGACTACTCCCTTCGTAAACGGAAGCTCATGCGATGGTGGACCGTTGGGCCGTGCTGCTCAATGGCACGCCGGTGGTAGGAAGTGGGGTACCCCACGTTTTGCTCCCAACCGTACTCCGGAAACCGGCCCGACAGCTCCACCATCAGATCATCGCGGTAAGTCTTGGCCAGAACGGACGCCGCCGCAA
>CATMVR010000380.1 GCA_950075905.1 uncultured Persicitalea sp.
CCCGCCGCACCCGCGAACAGACCAAATACAGCGTGTGGGTAGTTTCATTTTATAATTTTTACGGACGTAAGAACCCCTACTCCATTTACTTCACCAACTACCGGGCCTCCCTCCGCTCGTACCAGCTCACGGTGTTTGGGAGTATCATTCCTTCGCTGACGTGGAATTTTAAGTTTTGATAAGCCATGAAGAAATTGATTTGTAAGATTTTATTTCCCGGAGTACTCACCTTTTCACTCGCGAGCTGTATTGAGCAGATTCGGGTACCGGTGCGCACCGAAACGCCCATTCTGGTGGTAGATGGAACGATCACCAATCATGCCGGTCCTTACCAGGTTCGCCTGAGCCAGACGGGTACCTTCAATCTGCCCAGCGAAGCCTACGACAAACTGGCCGTGCGGGGAGCGGCTATTCAGATAGAGGAAAAAGAAACCGGGCAGATTGTCCACCTGGTCGAAACTTCCGGAGCGGGCGTGTACCAGACAAGAGATCCGGATTTTGTGGGAAAAACCGGGAATACCTACGTCATTCAAATCAAAACACGGGATGGAAAAACCTACCGCTCCGATCCGGAAGTGATGCCTGCGTCACCACCCATCAAAGAGCTTTCGGCCAATTACACGGACAACGAGGGCATCGTGAACGATACGCCCTTTGGCTACAATATTTCCCTGGAAACCGACGATCCCGCCGACCAAACCAACTACTACCGCTGGACGGCCTACAGCTATATCCGACGACAGTCCGTGGGGGTGCTTACTTTTGGCGGTAACTATTGGTACCAGTACTGCTGGACGCCCGTGACCGAAAGCACCGTGGTCATTCAGTCCGATGTGTACAGTAATGGCCGCCCGTTGCGGGAGCAGGTTTTCCGTTCACCGATCTACATTGTTGGGAAGCATTTTGTGGAGGTAACGCAGTACGCCCTCACGCGCGAGGCCTACCAGTTCTGGCGGCGCTTCAACGAACAGCGGCAGCGGGTAGGTACCATCTTTGACCCGCTCCCCTCCCCCATCATCGGCAATGTTTACAACGCCGACAATCCCAACGACCGGGCTCTGGGCTACTTCACGGCCTCGGGCGTTAGTACCAAACGGATCATCATTCCGGGCGACACCCTCACCCAATCCCATCTCGACATTGAGACCCGCCGCTTCATCGCCCCCGGCGACTGCCGCCGCGCTTTCTTTCGGGGAATGGAGGAGCGGCCTGAGGGGTGGGAGTAAGGAGTGATTGGTTATTGGTGGATTGGTTATTGGTTATTAGAGCTTTACTTATCTGAATGATAATTAAGGAATTAAATCTTCGTCTTTTGGTTTGGCGGCTTTTTTTAGATAATTGATATAGCCATTAAGGAGTTTACCGCAAATATCAATTCTGTTTTTGAACTCTAACAGTTGTTCGTTGGAAATATATTTTTCGTCGTAGGCAGTGATAAGATGTTCCAGGGTTTCGGATAATGAACCCCGCGACATGCGGCAGTATTGGATATTTTCTTTGAAATAATAGCGACCATACCCTTCGGCAATACAAGCAGTACCCCCCCTGGAACTTCGAAGGATCTGATCTGTCAATTTGTGATTTTCAGAGGCAGGAAAGTTGGATTTTGTAAGTAAAGAAACAGCAATTCGCAACTGCCTACATTCTTTATAAACTTCCAGATCGGTGAATGACAATTGGGACATAAAGATTTGAGTAGGTTCAGCTTTCTTCCGTAAATGTCAATCTATTTTAGGCAATGACAACACAACCAGTAACAAATAACCAATAACCACTCACCGCATTAGCGTTTCCAAAATCCGCCGCATCCCTGCCGACGGAATAATGTGGTTGTAATTGCCCCAGTACACCTCATCGTACTTCGGGATACGCTGAGCCGGAAAAAGGGAGGTGTCCAGGAGTTGATCGGTGGGCGGTACGGCGTTGCCGTTGCTTTTTGTGATTTCATTTCCCACAAAATGTAGCCGGATAGTGCCCGTCAGGGTATCCTGCTTTTCCATAAAGTCGGTCTGAATCAGTAATTGGGAGTCCTGTAAGTACCACTTGTCGCCGTAGGGTAGATAATTGGTGAAGCTACTCACGCTCCGGGCCTTGCGGCTGCTCTTGCCAAACATCTTGCCCAGCACATTTTTCATAGAGGTTTTGAATACCTCGTCCATTCCCTCGGGCGTAAAGTCGTAGGCAATCCTGACAATGGCCGAGTCGGACTTGTTGATGCAGATCATGCCAGTACGCGCGCCCTTTACCTGCGGCCCCACGGGGCTAAATCGGATACGGTACACGTCTTTGTTGTTGTAAAAAGCAATGGTATCGTCCAGTTGAAAGCGGTAGTCGGACAGTCCGCTGCCTGAGAGGTACTCGGGCAGGCCACTTTCCAGGCTCCGGGTCACGATGGCCGCGCCGTTGGGAAACTCGTACTCGTCCAGCACCTTGTTGCGGCTGGTACTCTGGAGGCGGCGGCCTTTCAGCATCCTGAATTTTTCCGGTACTTCTATCTTAGGTCGGGGGTCTTTTTCTACGCGCAGTACCGCCTCGCGGATATCCACATAGTCGTCGTTCTGTTGCAGCGTTTCCTGGTAAAAGCCCGTGAGCACGATGGGCGTTTCGGTGTAGTTGTTGCCTACCTTGCTCAGGGCGGCATCTACCCACCCCCGGGCGTTGAAGCTTTTGATGTAGGCGCTGTCTACCACCACGGGCTGGGCCGATTCCAGTTCCAGTACCACGTTTTTGTCGCCGGCCGTAAACCCGCTTCCCTTTTTCGCCAGATTCTTATAACCCAGATGGGCCACCACTATCTGCTCTTCGGAGGCTATTTTGGGGAAGCGATAGTAAAACTCGCCCAGCTCGTTGGCAAGGGTACCCTGCCCTTTTTCCATCATCCCGATACGAGCGTACGGAACAGGCTTTTGGGTGGCCTTATCAAGGATTTTTCCACTGATGGCTACGTAACCCTGGGCGGATACCACGAAAGAAATCAACAGAAAACCGAGCAGGCAGGTACTTTTTATTGTCAAATTTTGCATTGATAAAACGGGCAGATTGAGTATAACAAAAAGAGGTAGGAGCAAAAAACGCACCAATTCAGGGGTACTGGTGAAGTCAGTTGAGCTCAGGCAGGCGCAGAATCAGATTAGGATCGGGACAGTTGCTGAGGTAGGCCGTTCGTTCCGCCAGCGAGGCTACTCCTGGATAATCACCGCGGAGATCACCCATCGACTCCATCAGCTGGAAGTGCAGGTGCGGGGGCCAATGGCCGTTTTCGGGAAAATCGCCGATAGTAGCTACCTGCGCCCCGGCCGCAATCTCCATACCCTCCTGCACCCCGGCCAGCGAGTCGAGCGAAAGGTGGCCGTACAGCGAGTGGAACGTATGCCCATCGAGGGTATGCTGCAAAATAATGGTGGGGCCATAATCGCCAAAGTGATCGTTGAAGGCGAGGCTATGCACCACTCCCGGTAGCGGGGCGTACACCGGCGTACCAGCCGCCGCCCAAATATCTACTCCCAGATGAATGCACCGCCCCTCCTCGGCGTAATCGCCAAAGTGGGCAGAACGCCGGTAAATAACGCGGTGTTCGTTGTACCCTCCCACCCCGATGAAACGGCCGTTTTCCAGCAGGGTACCAAATACATAATCGGCGAACTGCTCCGTGTCGGTAAGGTCTATGCCGGGCAAATCGGTATTGGCAGCGGTAAAATCCAATTTTTTGAAAGGTTGACCGGTAAGAATGACCGGAGAAAATTCAGGCAGGGCTTCCAGGACAGAAACGAGCGACATACGGGATTTTTGAGTAAAAGTAAAAAACAAAGTACGGCAAAAGACGGGATCAAAGCATCTTTCGTTTGTATAATCGGCCCGATAGCCCTTCGGGCCGCGCCGGGAAGTTGTTTCCGGTAATTTCGACATTATTGCTATCTTGCACCGATAACCCAAATCGTACTTAACCTAAAAAAACCTGTTTAATCACTTCCTATGGCATCAACAACTGATACTGAAAAACATCCCCGGGGTCTGTATGTTTTGTTTTTTACCGAAATGTGGGAGCGTTTCAGCTACTACGGCATGCGGGCCATCCTGCTCCTCTACCTCATCAAATCCGCTGCCGAAGGCGCCCTGGGACTCCCCGAAGATACCAGTGGTGCCATTTACGGACTATACACCTCGTCGGTATACCTGCTAACCCTGCCAGGCGGCTGGATCGCCGACAATATGCTGGGGCAGAAAAAAGCCATCTGGTGGGGCGGTATCGTCATCATGATCGGGCACATCCTTTTGGCCATTCCGGGTAGTAACCCTATCTTTTTCCTGGGACTTTGCACCGTTGCCGTCGGCACGGGTCTGCTCAAACCCAACATCAGCTCCATTGTGGGCGACCTGTACCCCGAGGGTGGTGCCCGCCGCGATGCCGGTTTTTCTATTTTCTATATCGGGATCAACCTGGGCTCTTTTCTTGGCATGACCATCGTGGGCTACCTGGGCGAGAAAGTCGGCTGGCATTATGGTTTCGGGGCAGCCGCAGTAGCTATGTTTCTGGGGCTGGTAGGATTTCGTCTCAACAGCAAATACCTGGACGGCCTGGGAGACCCGCCCATGGTAAAGAGCAAACCTACTTTTATTTATGTAGTAATAGGCTTGCTTCTAGTCATTGCAGCCTTGCTCGTAAGTGGTGTTCTGAACGCCATTTCGCTGGCTGAGGTCATGAAATACGTTATAGTCACGATCACTATTTTGTATTTTTTCTACATCGGCATGCTGGACAAAACACTAAGCATTGTGGAGCGCAAACGGGTAGCCGTACTGTTCGTCTTTTTCATCGGTGCGGCCTTGTTCTGGTCGGGCTTCGAGCAGGCGGGATCGTCATTGACTATCTTCGCCGACCGTCATACCGACCGCGTCATTGGTGGCTGGGAAATGCCCGCTTCGTGGTTTCAGACGGCCAATGCCTTTTTTATTCTCGTTTTTTCTGCTCCCATCGGAGCCCTGTGGGTGTATCTCAACCGCAAAAAAATAAATCCCTATACTCCTGTAAAATTCGGCCTTGGTTTAATTCAGATGGGTTTAGGCTTTCTGGTCATGTATTGGGCGGCTCAATACGCCGTGGAAGGTATCAAAGTTGGTTTGGGCTGGCTTACCCTCACCTATCTCCTGCATACGCTGGGCGAGCTGTTTTTGAGCCCGGTGGGCCTGAGTACCTACACCAAGCTGGCCCCCAAGAAATATTACAGCCAGATGATGGGTCTGTGGTTTGTGGCAGCCTCGCTTGGCAACCTTATTGCGGGGGTTTTTGCGGGTAACTTCAACGAAGAAAACGTAGCCGAAATGCCCAGCCTGTTCTTGCAGGTATGCCTCTTTGGGGTAGGGTTCGGTATCGTGATGATCCTGTTCTACAAGCCCTTCAAAAACTGGATGGGGGGAATACAGTAGGGCGGTCGGCTTTCGGCAGTCGGCGATCGGCTTTCGGCAGTCGGCGATCGGCAGTCGGCAGTTGGCTATCGGCAGTCGGCTTTTGGCCTTTTTATTAGCTATAAGTAATCATGCAAAAATAATTACCGCAAAGACGCGATAGACGCAAAGATGTAAGTTTCTAATTATCAAATCTTTGCGCCCTT
>CATMVR010000381.1 GCA_950075905.1 uncultured Persicitalea sp.
ATCATCATCGACCAGAACCAGCCGCAGCAGAGCCCGTATGTGATCTGCTTCGCCAACGGCTGTATGTCGGACTACGAGGCCACGCCGGAAGTGCTGGCCAACATGAAGAAGAGCCAGAACCTGATCGTGCAGGCGATCAACGCCAACGGCGCCCCGCTGACCCTGGCGCTTCCGCTTGCCGAGTTCGCAAAGGCCTACGACGGCCCGCCGACCGACCCGAAGGTGTTTGAAGAGACCCAGAAGAACTTCCCGGCTATCCGGAGCGCCGAGCTGCGGCGGCAAAGTTTTGGCTACCTGGTGAAGTCTATCCGGGCGTTGAACCTGCCCTCCCTCAATATGTCGGCCAATTTTGGCGCTTTCTACGCTTCCACCAATCAGCAGCTGGACTACTTCCAGCAGCTCAACGCCACCCGTAACGGCTCGCTGAGCCTGGGGCTGTATATCCCGATCATGGGCCGCTGGCAAACCCGCCCGCGGGTAGAGCTCGCCAAGGTACAGGAGCGTATTGCCGCCAATCAGCTGGACCAAACCCGACTGCTGCTGCGCCAGGCCATTGAGCAAAGCCTGCTGGACGTGACCGCCTCGCGGGAGCGCTACGAAGCCGCCCGCGACCAGGCCGAGGCATTGGAGGCAAGCTACACCACCGTAGAGAGCCGGCTGAACGCCGGCACGGCCACCATTTTTGAGTACTCGTTGTCGAAAGCCAACCTGGCCCGGGCGCAGGCCAATGCCATTCGGGCTACCTACGAATACATCATGAACCGGAAGATCCTCCAATTCTACCAGCAGGGTAGCTGGGACGGTCTGCTATAAAGAACTTGATTTAGGTTAGGAATTGAGATTGGTTAATCCTGTATTGTGAAATGAGGTAGTCGCTGGCTGCCTCATTTTTTTGTAAGTAGCTGGCGGGGAATCGATTTGGTGCATAAAATGGCCTTATAGGTAGGGGGACATCGCCACAACCTTCGTTTTTTAGGTTATAAAATTCAGGGAACCGCCTTTCTTTTTTAACTTAAAATCAATGTAAATGAAAAAAATAGGATCACTCTTTTTGGGCCTAATTCTGGTATGGGCCTGCCACAAGCCAAATTATCAGGCTATGGCTCCGGCCTGGGAGCCCGACTATGCCCTGGATCGTCATGAAAATGACATAAAAGCCTACGAAGCCGAAGATGCCAGACAGATGCCCGCTCCGGGGGGAATTGTGTTTACGGGGAGTTCCAGCTTCCGCCTCTGGAAGAATGCTGAAAAAGACCTGGCGCCCCTGCCGATCATCAACCGGGGCTTTGGTGGCTCTACCCTGCCGGAGGTGATCTACTACATGGATCGAAACGTGCTGAAGTACAAACCCGACACCATTGTGGTGTATTGCGAGAACGATCAGTTTGGCAAAAAGCCCAAAACACCCGAGCAAACCCGTGATGCCTACGTGGAATTTACCCGGCGCGTCCGGGCCGAGCTACCCGACGCGCAGATGTACTTCGTATCGCTCAAACCCTCGCCTTCGCGCTGGGAACGGCGGGCCGAAGCACAGAAAACCAATCAGCTTATCAGGGAGTTTGTGAAAAGTGATCGTCATCACGAATACATCGACGTGTGGCCCGTAATGTTGAAAGATGGCCGCCCGGACGGGAGTATCTTCCTGAAAGACAGCCTGCATATGAACGCCGAAGGCTACCGGCGCTGGACGGAAGTCATCAAACCCGTATTGCAGAAGGGAAATTAGATCCGAGACCCGAAAAAAATACCGGAAAAGTATCCAATGACAGGTTTTTAAGGTAAAGTAATTATATTGACCGCACATTCAAATTCAAATCCATAACCTGTTTTTTATAAACCAACTATAATGAAAGTAACAGCTGTATTTGACATTGGTCGTACCAACAAGAAATACATTCTTTTCGATGAATCGTACCGGGTGGTCAGGGAGATACGGGATGTACTGCCCGAAACAGTCGACGAAGACGGGTTTCCCACCGAGGACATCGACCTGCTCACGAGTTGGGTGCAGAAGCATTGGGAAGACCTCAAAAACAACCAGGAATTTGAGTTACAGGCAGTCAATGTGTCGGGCTACGGAGCCAGCCTGGTGCACCTCGATGGCTTCGATAAGCCGGTAACGCCTCTGTACTCCTACCTGAAACCGTTTCCCGAAAAGCTGGCCAAAGAGTTTTACGGCCATTACGGCGATCCTATGCGAATTGCCCTGCAAACCGGCTCACCTCCTATGGGTTTTTTGAATTCAGGGTTGCAGCTGTACTGGATCAAGAAAACCAAACCCGAAGTCTACAATCAGATCAAAACCACCCTGCACCTACCGCAATACATTCTGTTTTTGCTCACGGGCCGCAAGGTAAGCGACTTTACTTCCATTGGCTGTCACACGGCGCTGTGGAGCCTCGAAATGATGGATTACCACGAGTGGGTAAAAGAAGAGGAGATTCAAAAGAAAATGGCCAGCCTGCTGGCTGCTTCGTCCTTTATTTATCGTTACAACGATCACGTCATTCAGTCGGGTTTTGGCGTGCACGATAGCTCGGCCGCTCTGATACCGTACCGAATGGCCTTCAAAAAGCCCTTTGTGCTGCTATCTACGGGTACCTGGTGCGTCAATTTCAATCCTTTTGCCACCCACCCCCTTACCTCCGATCAGCTCGAGCGCGACTGCCTGCACTTTATGACCCCCGAAGGCAGCGGTGTCAAATCCTCGCGGGTATTTATGGGCCGCGAGCACGACTATCAGGTTACGCGTATCAACGAGTACTTTGGCCTCGACCCCGAAGCCTATCGAGATATTAAGTTCGACCCGAAAGAGCTCGAAAAGGATGCACCTCCCTTTTACCCGGCCTGCATGGAAGGCAACGGTCCTTTCCCCGAGCCGCAACCCAGCGCCTGGCAGATTAGTGCCTTCGCTACCCCGGAGGCCGCCTACCATCACCTGCTGAAGGGACTGACCGACATCGTGGCGATTTCGCTTCAGCTCATCGGCGCCGAGGAGGTACCTACACTGTTTATCGACGGAGGCTTTGCCAAAAACCATATTTTTACGCAGTTACTGGCCCGTAAGTTTCCGAACCACGAAGTATATACTACCCTGCTACCCTATGCCGCCGCGCTCGGTGCCGCCCTGCACGTCACCCGCCCGCAGACCTTCGAGTTTCCGGGTGAGCTGGTGAAAGTAGAGTTAGAGCAGCCCACTAACTGATGCGGCTCCAGTTGGTTTCTGACTGACGGAGGTTGTCCAGGTGGAGCCGGATGGCCGCGTAGGCGGGAGTCACTAAGTCAGGATCATTATCCAGGATGGCCTGGGCGGAAGCCCGGGCCTCTTTTAGTATGGCCCCATCCTTGGCCAGATCGGCAATCATCAAGTCCATGACGCCGCTCTGCTGCGTGCCCGTGAGGTCGCCGGGGCCGCGGAGTTGCAGGTCTACCTCGGCTATTTCAAAGCCATTGTTGGTGCGGCACATGGTTTCGAGGCGCGTGCGGGTTTCTTTGCTAAGTTTGAAATCAGTCATCAAAATACAAAACGACTGCTCTGCTCCCCGGCCTACCCGCCCGCGCAGCTGATGCAGCTGCGACAGTCCGAAGCGCTCCGCATTTTCGATCACCATCACCGAAGCATTGGGTACGTTTACCCCTACTTCTATCACCGTGGTAGCTACCATAATCTTGGTTTCGTTGCGCACAAAGCGCCCCATTTCGTACTCTTTATCCTGCGATTTCATCCTTCCGTGCAGAATGCTAAGCGGTACGTCCGGAAACGACCGGCTGATGCTCTCGTAGCCGTCGGTGAGGTCTTTGAGGTCCATTTTCTCCGATTCTTCAATCAGCGGGTACACAATGTACACCTGCCGCCCCTTGGCTATCTCGTCTTTCAGAAAGCCAAATAGCGTGGCCCGGTGCGCATCGTAGCGGTGCACTGTCTTGATGGGCTTGCGCCCGGCGGGGAGCTCGTCGATGACCGAAATATCCAGATCGCCATAGAGTGTCATGGCCAGCGTGCGCGGAATGGGCGTCGCGGTCATGACCATGATGTGCGGGTGGATAACCTCGTTTTTGGCCCACAGCCGCGAGCGTTGTGCCACGCCAAAGCGGTGCTGCTCGTCGATGACGCAAAAGCCCAGGTTCTGAAACTGCACCTCGTCCTCGATCAGGGCGTGGGTACCTACCAGTATCTTCATCACACCGTTTTGCAGCTGCTCGTGCAGCACCCGGCGCTCTTTCTTTTTGGTAGAGCCGGTTAGTTTACCAATGGTGATACCCAGCAAATCGGCAAAGGCTTTCAGTCCCTGGTAGTGCTGGTCGGCCAGGATTTCCGTGGGAGCCATAAGGCAGGCCTGCGCGCCGTTATCAATGGCCATGAGCATGGCAATAAAGGCCACAATGGTTTTGCCCGAGCCTACATCGCCCTGCAGCAGGCGGTTCATCTGCTTGCCGGTCTGAAAATCCTGGTGAATCTCGTGCAGTACCCGTTTTTGCGCGTTGGTGAGGGCAAAGGGTATATGCTTTTCGTAAAACTCCGTGACCAGGTGTACCTGATCGAACACCTGCCCCGGAAACTCGTTCTGTTGCAGAATCTTGCTTTTGATCAGCCGGAGCTGGTTATAAAACAATTCCTCAAATTTGAGCCGCCTTGTAGCCTGATGCAGGTGCGCTGTCGTGGGGGGTAGGTGGATGTACCACAGCGCATCGGCCTTGGAGATGAGCCGGTATCGCTGAATCAGCCCCTCGGGCAGCGTTTCGCGGATGTGCGGCGTGGCGAGTTCGAGTAAGGACTTGACAATACGGCTGATGGCCCGGCTATCCACAAAGCGCTTGCGGAGCTTTTCGGTAAGTGAGTAGATGGGTTGCCAGGTACCGCCCTCCGCATTTTCGGGCGTTAGAAGATCAATATCGGGATGGGTGATGCTATACCGCCCGCCAAAAAGAATGGGCTTGCCGTACACAATATAGTCGGCGTTGCGGCGCAGACTTTTCTCAAACCAGCTGATACCCTGAAACCACACCAGTTCCAGGATGCCCGTGCCGTCGGTAAAGGTACCCACGAGGCGCTTCTTATGACCTTCGCCCGTAATAAGCCAGTCTTTGAGCCGCCCTTTGACCTGCGCGCCCGGCATCAGCTCGTTCAGCTCGCTGATGCGGTGAAACTGAGATCGATCTTCGTGGCGAAACGGATAGTGCTGCAGCAGATCGCCGTAGGTGAATATATTGAGCTCCTTGTTGAGCAGTGGTGCCCGTTGTGGCCCCACGCCTTTGAGGAATTCTATTTTGGTATCAAAGAAGGTGCTGCGTTCGGTCATAACAGGGGGAAAGTCCGGTCTTTCAAAGATAGCGAAAAGGTAGATTTTTTGCGGATTTTTGGGTAGGTTTGTCAGAATGAGTAGCTATCTGGCGGAGTGGACGGAGGGGCGCCGGTTAAATTGAATACGTTACTCTATTGATAATTATTGTGTTAAAAAATGTAGCTGAATTTTCCTTTTATTCTTTTGTCAAAGTGATACATGACAGTGTGTTATTCAAATTTTGACATTATATTTGGTGGCCCAAAGCTAGGTAGGAAAAAGGAATAGAGAGTATTTTGTGACTAAACAAGTCTTTGATTA
>CATMVR010000382.1 GCA_950075905.1 uncultured Persicitalea sp.
TCATGGGAATGAACAGCATACCTTCGTTTTTGATGTAGGGGATACTCAGCAATCCGACACCCGCCATCAGCAGGCACACACTGTGCAGGTACTTGGGCGAGTACTTGCGGGCCAGAAAGGCCAGCATAAAAGCCCCACCAAACGCAACGGCATTGTAAAAAGCGCCCAGGGGCCCCACCAGCAGTTCGGCTTTGCGGAAAAACGGACTTTCGGCATTCACCGTCCCGTAGAGCGATTTGGATAGGCACTTGGCAATGTACTGCCAGTAAATAAACATGGCGTACCAGCTAAACAGCATCATGGGGGCCATGAGCTTCATGGTCAGGGGCATTTCTTTGATGGCCTCGCCGATTTCGCGCAGGGTAGCTCCTACCCCGTGCGGTGAGTTTCGTATTTTCTCCTTCTCTTCCTCCGTTAGGGGAATCTCTTTGGTGGTTTTCAAAGTCCAGAGAATAGAACCGATGGAAACAATGCCCCCGATCATGAAGGCTATGAAGGTAGTGGTAGGTATCCGGCCGATTTTTGCCCCTTCGGAGTACGCCAGAAAATTAATGAGCAGAAAGGGCGTTAGGTACGAGAGCGTTTGCCCCAGCCCCGTGAAGGCACTTTGGGTCAAAAAGCCCAGCGAGTGCTGTTTTTCGTCGAGCTTGTCGCTCACAAAAGCCCGGTAAGGTTCCTGCGTCACGTTATTGGCAGCATCCAGAATCCAGAGAATACTAGCGGCCATCCAGACACTACTGCTAAACGGCATCGCAAACAGCGAAATGCTACACAAAATGGCCCCGATAAGAAAGTAGGGCGTGCGGCGGCCCCATTTGGTGATGGTCTTATCACTTACGGCCCCGATAATGGGCTGCACGATGAGGCCCGTCATGGGGCCAGCCAGCCAGAGCAACGGCAGACTGCTTTCTTCGGCTCCCAGGTAGGAGTAAATCGGGCTCATGTTGGCTTGCTGCAGCCCAAAGCTGTACTGCAAACCAAAAAACCCGAAATTCATGTTGATGATCTGGGAGAAATTGAGGCGGGGTTTTCTGAACGACATAGCTAGGGTAACTTGACAGGCGTATGGATTTGTAAAGCTATTTTACAAAGTTGCCTAAAATTCAGACAATTCAAAGATTAAATTGAACGTGAAACTGATTCTAGGTTTAAAACATCATAAACCAGTTTTCGGGTACACGCTCACACGTTAGGATGATCCTGAACGTTCCAGGGCAGATTGAGGTTATACTAGGAATTCTGAAAAGGTATCAGCGCCGCTTACTGACGCAGGTACAGGGCCAAAACTTCAACTTAGTAGCATGGAAAAAATACACGCAACCACCGTACTGGGGGTAGTGCACAACGGCACCGTAGCGCTGGGCGCCGACGGACAAGCCACGATGGGAAACACCGTAGCCAAAAGTAATGTAAAGAAGATCCGTCAGTTGCAGGGAGGGAAAATTCTGGTTGGCTTTGCCGGCTCGACGGCCGACGCTTTCTCCCTCCTTGAAAAATTTGAGGAAAAACTGAACGCCTACGGGGGCAACATGAAGCGCGCGGCCATCGAACTCGCCAAAGACTGGCGCACCGACCGCTACCTGCGCAAGCTGGAAGCGATGATGATCACGGCCAGTAAAGACGAGATTCTGGTGATATCAGGCACGGGCGATGTTCTCGAACCTGAAAATGGCATTGCGGCCATTGGGTCGGGCGGCAACTACGCGCTGTCGGCCGCCGTAGCCCTCAAAAGGCACGCCTCCCAGCTTTCAGCCGAGGAAATGGTACGGGAAGGCCTGCACATCGCCGCCGACCTCTGTATTTATACCAACCACAACCTCATCGTAGAAAAAATCCAGTAGCCTGTTCTAAAAGACTGCACAAGAAGAAAGCCGGGGCGTTAACGCCCCGGCTTTCTTCTTGTGCAACAGTTCCTGCCTTTCTACAAGTCGCCCAGCATCACTAGCAGCCGGGCCAGTTCCTGGCCCATGGTGCGGCTATTGTCGGGCAGGTACTTATGGGCAATTATGGCGAAGCTGAGCCGCTCGCCGGCTTTGGTAGTCACGTAACCGGCGTAGGCGCGGGTACCTTCAATGGAGCCACTCTTGGCCCGGACGTTACCGGCGGCCCGGGTGCGGCGGCCAATGTTCCTGACGGTGCCGGTCTGCCCCAGCACCGCGATGCTGTTGTAAAAATCAGGGTAGGTTTTATCGCGCGTCGCGGCGTTGAGAACGCTCGTCAAATTCTGGGCTGTCAGCGAACCCGTAGGCGACAAGCCGCTACCGTCTTTGATATAGAAACCACGCATGTCGGCACCCTTGCCCCGCCAGTAGCGCGTTACTTCTTCGATAGCTTCGTCGAAATCCGATTTGGCCCCCAGGCGCTTGCCGGCAGATTTCAGAAAGGCATCAGCGTAGAGGTTGATGCTCCACCAATTGGTCTGCTGCGTCAATTCTTTCAATAAGGGCGAGCTGTACTCGTCCAGCTCCTTTCGTGAAGAGGTTTGCCCGACAGAGGCTGTCAGCATGGCATTGTCGCCCGACACGCCCACTCCACCGGCAGTAAGGGCCTTTGTAAGCAGATAAGCTGCCGCAAAGGCCGGATTAGGGATAGCTCCCCTGACGGTAAAAGAAGTCACTCCGCGCGGAACGGTGCCGGTAAGGATAACTTCGTTGCCCAGCGGACTGGCATAAATATACACCTGATCACCCGAGCCGGCCTCTCCCGTGGTGACATGGTTGGTAAAGCGCAGATAGGATAAATCTGGCTCCATTTTAACTACTTCGGTCGGATCGCCCACATCACGCCCGGCCCTGAAAGATATCCGGTACAGGTTTTCATTCAGGTTGAGCCCCTGCACGCCCGCGCCGTAGTAATTGCCCAGGTCACCCCACACCCAGGTGTCGGCCAGGGTACCATCGTCGAAGTAAGTGGGGTCGGCCACTACGCGGCCTTTCATATAGCGAATACCCTGGCGCTGAACCACCGACGCCCAGCGGCTGAGCAGCTCGGAAGTGGAGGGATAGCCATCAAAACGGTCACTACCCAGGGAGGGGTCGCCGGTACCCCGCAGGTAGAGATTACCATACAGGGTGTCACCCCTGAGCTCACCGTCGTGTTCGAGGTAGGTTTTGTAGCGGTAGTCCCCGCCCAGCACCGACAGGACAGTAGACGTCGACACCAGTTTGAGCGTAGAGGCCGAAGGCAGCGACTGATCTTGATTCATTCCCAAAAGTGTACGCCCATTCTGAGTAGATTTGAGCGAAAAAGCCAACGTACCATTTCGCAGCAGCTCGGAGTTTTGCAGCTCTACCAGGGCGTCCGAAAGGCGGGCGAGGGCCAGCGAGTCTACTGACCGGGCCGTAGCAAATGTCCAACTCATCATAACTACTCCCACCACAGCTATGCAACGTACCCCTACACTACTCATATATTTCTTTCTTTCTGGAATCAAAAACATTTTATTTTACTTATAAACCAACTTTGTCCGGAGATGCCTCCTTTTTTGGTACTTTTGCTCATTCATTTTCCCAATAAAATTCATTCCTGCAACTTGTCCTGCCGATCAACCGGTTACTAGTGGGGACGAATTCATCAACCATTTCAGGTAGCAGTAGGAGGGAGATTTTTTTCCGGGAATGACTCACATTGGACCAAAGGGAACCACTCTTTGTTGCAATATACTCGTAAAGAGCTGATTATTTACCGTATATACATTATATGAAATTAACATTTTGGGGGGCTACCCGTCAGGTTACCGGTAGCATGTATCTTTTGGAAGTTGACGATTACCGGATTCTGATTGACTGTGGAGTGAATTTTGATTTGGACGAAAAAGAAAAAAAAGCCCTGTATGACCAACAGAAAAGTGTTTTTCCCTTTGACCCAACCCTGGTAAACACCGTTTTGCTCACGCATGCCCACATCGACCACTCGGGCAATATTCCCAACCTCTACAAGGAAGGATTTGAAGGTCAGGTGGTTTGCACCGAGCCTACTTTCTCACTCACCGGACTACTACTCAAAAATGCGGCCAACCTGCACCAGAAGCGCCTCAGTACCCTCAACGGGCAGTCGTCAAACAAAAAGAAAAAATCCAAAGCCGTACGGGATATCCCACGTGATCTTTTTCTGGAAAAGCACGTAGACGAAGCGCTCGATAATTTTTTTCCGGTCGCGTTTGGTCAAAAATACCGCATTTCTGACGCCGTAAACGTGACCTACATTGCGGCTGGTCACTTGCTGGGGGCGGCGCACATTGTGATCGAAGTACGGGAAAACGGCGAGAAGAAAACCCTCTGCTTTTCGGGAGATATCGGTCGCAAAAACTACCCTCTCCTGGTAGATCCGCAGTCGGTGCCGCAGGTAGATTACCTGATCTGCGAAAGTACCTACGGCAACCGGATCCACGAAGACACCCGCTCACCCGAAGAAGCGCTTTCTGACGTCATTAAACGCACCTGTGTGGATATTCCGGGGCGACTTATTATCCCCACTTTCAGCGTAGGCCGCACGCAGGCCCTGCTGTACACGCTCAATAAGCTGTACGTCGACCACAACCTGCCCCCCCTGAAAGTTTTCTCAGACAGCCCCCTGAGCTTTGGCAGCACGCGGGTGTACCAGAAGTACGCACGGCTACTGAACCGCGAGGCGCGCGAGTTCAAGGAAGAAAACGAGGTACTCTTTGATTTTGAGAATCTTATCTACATCGAAAGCAACGACGCCAGCCGGGCCATTTCCAATTACGGTGAGCCTTGCATCATTATTTCGTCGTCGGGCATGGTGCAGGGCGGACGCATCGAGCACCACGTGGCCGCCAACATCGAGAACCCCTACGCCACCATATTGATGATAGGCTATGCCTCCGAAAACACCCTCGGATGGCGCCTGCTGAACGGACAGGATACCATCACAATCAGGGGTGAGAAGAAGTCGGTCTTGGCGAATATTGAAAAAATTGACGTATTTAGCGGTCACGGAGACCGCAAAGACCTGCTTGACTTTGTGAAAATGCAGGACCCGAGCCTTCTGAAAAACATATTTCTGATTCACGGAGAAGCCCAAAGCATGAGCGACTTTCGGAATACCCTGCAAACCCAAGGCTACGAGCAGGTGACCATTCCGGAGCGTGGACAAAGCTTTGAGTTGTAATCCAATAAAATCGTCGGACAAACTACCTATGAGAACGTATCTCGACTTTGAAAAGCCCATTGCCGAACTTGAAAACAAACTAGCCGATATGAAGCGGCTGGCCGAAGAGAGCAACGTGGATGTAATGGCCGCTACCGCCGCCCTGGAACGGGGAATCGAAAAACTTCGCAAGGAAATTTTCGATAACCTTACGCGCTGGCAGCGTGTACAACTGTCACGCCATCCCGACCGGCCCTATACCTATGAGTACATTCAGCTGATGTGCGACGAGTTTATCGAGCTGCATGGCGACCGGCAGGTTCGCGACGATCCGGCTATTATTGGTGGTTTTGCCAACATTGGCGGCCAGAGCATGATGATCATGGGACAGCAAAAGGGGCGTAACACCAAGCAACGGCAGCACCGTAACTTCGGCATGCCCAACCCCGAAGGCTACCGCAAGGCGCTGCGCCTGATGAAACTGGCCGAAAAA
>CATMVR010000383.1 GCA_950075905.1 uncultured Persicitalea sp.
GCCCGAACCGACGCTTCCACCTCCAATGTACGCTTGCAGCGCATCTTCAAGATCCACCACAGTCTACGCACTATGTGCGCCTGTTCGGCCGAGGAGCTCGCTGAAAGGTGCCTGGCCGTAGATCCGCAGGTCAATGCCCGTAAAATCCGGGAGGATATTCAGTTTCTGCGGGATATGGGTGCACCTATTCCGAAAGGCAACAAGCATACAAAGTTTCGGTATAGTACCCCCTTTTCGCTGCTGGAAGCCTTGGAAGGGGTAAACATGGCTGAGGCCAATGAGGTAGTAGACTACCTGAACCAATTATCGCACAGAGCCCCCAAAGCCGCTTTACTGGAACTTGATAAGGTTTTTCTGGCGATGGAAAGGCGCATCAGAACTACCGAAGCGCAGGGGGATATGCGTCTGCAATTTGAAAAGAGGGATTACCAGGGCCAGGAGCATGTTTCGGCTTTACTGGATTTCGTGCGGAAGGGCCGGGCTATTGAATTTGAATACAAACCTTTCATGAAAGAAATGAATATACGGACGGTGTTTCCAGTTTTTCTGAAAGAATATAACTACCGTTGGTTTTTGATTGGCTACGACCGCGAAAAGCACGAGTATCAGAACTATGCCCTCGACCGTATCAAGGGTACTCCCAAGCTTTCGGACTGGAAACCGGCGGTTGACAAGCTCCCTGATCCATCAACCTATTTTCAAGATTTGATTGGGGTCACGATGGAGGGTAAAATAGAAGTGATTAAGGTTCGGGTTACCAAGCGCCGGGCCTTCTACGTCCGCACCAAGCCCTGGCATGCATCCCAGCGGGAAATCGATGAAACGGAGCAGTGGATTGACTTTGCATGGACAGTATACCAAAACCGCGAGTTGGTTGCTCACATTCTGGAACTGGGTGCTGATGCGGAAGTGCTGGAACCCGCTACGCTGCGAGAGCAAATCCGGCAGGTATTGATAATAGCGCAGAATAGGTATGTAGCTTTATAATTGACTCTAACGTATAGCCGGCTATTTCTTTCGTACGCCTATTCTTCTGTACAATATAGAACACCCGTAATGGGCTTCGGGTTTTTTGTGAGCGCGGATGATTGGTTTTCAATCCTTACACAGGAGTGTATTCTGGCTGTGCCGTTTTAGTACAACGGCATGCCTGGATCAGGTTATGACTATTTTGGCAAAAAATCAAAATAATTTTATGAGAAAGCAGTATTATTAAAAATAATTATTATTACATTTGATTTAATAATATATTTTAAATATAACTCTTCTAACCATTCTCCCCAGTGTACGTATGAAAAAAAACTACTTATTGCTACTGCTACTGCTGTGTGTATGTAGCACTGCAATGGCACAGTCTATCACCGGACGGGTCACTTCTGCGGTTACCGACGAAGCGTTGCCGGGTGTCTCGATTTTGGTAAAGGGTACTACTACCGGTACCACCACCGATTCTGAAGGCAGGTTCAGTATCGTTGCTTCCAGCAAGAGCGTACTTGTTTTCTCTTCGATTGGCTACAAAAGCCAGGAAGCTTCCGTAAATGCAAAAAGCATTATCAATGTTAAGATGCAGGAAGACGAAGCCCTGCTCAACGAAGTAGTGGTGACCGCTCTTGGGGTTCCGAAAGATGAAAAGGCGCTAGGATACGCTACCTCTACCATCAAAGCCGTTGACATTACCAAGGTGGGAGCTACCAACGTAGTCAATGCCCTCTATGGTCGTGCACCAGGCGTACGTATTGCTTCTACACCGGGTGGAGCTACCAGTCCTATCAACATTCAGGTACGGGGGGTAAACTCCATTACGGGCCGTAACCAGCCTCTCATTATTCTCGATGGTGTACCCATTCGGAGCGAGGAAGTGTCGAACAACAACTACTGGGGTGATCAGCGGATCCGGGGCAATGGTCTAAATGACATCAACCCCGAAGATATTGAAAGCCTTACGGTTTTGAAAGGTGCCTCGGCGGCGGCTCTCTATGGTTCAGAAGCCGTAAATGGTGTACTGCTTATCACCACGAAGTCAGGAGCAAAAGGTAAGAAAGGCTTTTCACTGGATTTTAATACAAACTATACCGTTGATAGAATTGCATACTTACCTCGCTTTCAGACAGTAAGAGGGGCAGGTGCTCCCACTCACGTATGGAATGGTGGGCAAAATGCCGAAGGATTTATTAGCTACGACACCAACGGGGACGGAGTAGGAGATACCCGTGGTTTGGCCAATACAACCATCAACTACGGACCAAAATTTGACGGAAAACCCATCATGGCGTGGGATGGTGTTGTGCGCCCCTACGAAGCCCAGGAAAATCGCTACGGCGCACTCTTCCAGGATGCCCACAGTTCCCAGGTAAACGTGGCCATTGCCCAATCCACCGATAAAGGTAATGTACGCTTCTCGATGACCCGCCAGGATAATGGCGCCCTCTCGCTCAATGCAAGCAATGCCCGTAACATCGCCAACCTGAACTCTTCCTACAATTTCTCGAAGCGCTGGAAGACAGATCTGATCGTTAACTACGTCAATCAAACCACCAAAAACCGGCCGTACTCTATTGATCGAATGATTAATAACTTTACGGGTATGATGGGTGCATTTGACAACGGTGCCTGGTATCAGGACCGCTACCAAACCAGCCGGGGCTACCGCTTCGTGACGGGCAATGGCCAAAGCCTTACGCCCGAAGAAAACCTCGTGCGGAATGGCGTAAGGGGCGATATTCTGGACTACATGTGGCGGGTCAATAAGCATCAGTCCAGCGAAATCAGCAATCGGGTAATTGGTAACCTGACCAACCATTTCCAGATTACGGACGATCTACGGCTACGGGCTCGTATATCCACTGATTTCACTTCGGCTCGTCTCGAAAATCGCAATGCTACCGAACGCCCCCTTGCATTTGGTCCTTCCGGTAGTTTTGGAGCACAGAATGAACTCAACTCTATTCTGTACGGAGATTTGCTTTTGACCTATTCTAAGAAACTTACCGAGAATCTTAGCATGCAGGTGATGGGAGGCTATACGGCCAACCGGGAGACCTATTCTATGACCGGGGTAGGTACCAATGGCGGCCTTAGCTCAGAGAACTTATTTGACCTGTCGGCTTCATTCAATCAGGCCAACGCTTCCCTTCGTAGAAGAGATCGTGTTATTGACGCTATGTTGGGTACGGTGAATTTCGATTACAAAAGCATCTGGTTTGTAGAAGGTACCATCCGCCGCGACCGTACGTCCACGATGAATCCCAACAACAACGCCTTTACCTATCCATCCGTAAACAGTAGCTTTATTCTCTCCCAGGCGTTCGAAATGCCACGGTTCATATCGTATAGTAAGTTGCGTGGCTCGTGGGGTATTGTGGGTAACTACCCGGATATTTATAGTGCTAACATAGCCTATAACCAAAACACGTTGGGTGTACAGACGCAGGGAGGACAGCCGGTAATATTTACGAACATTTCGAGCAACTTCGGTAATGATGGTATCCGCCCGGAAATGAAGTATGGTATGGAGTTTGGCTTCGAAAACCGCCTGTTCAACGACCGGGTTGGCTTTGAGGTGACTTACTACAACGATCAGATCAGAGATCAGATTCTTCCGTTGACCCTGCCACAGTCGAGCGGTGCAAGTTCAGTTTTGACCAACATTGGTACCTTGCGCAATCAGGGTGTCGAACTATTGCTGAGAGGTAGCCTCGTAAAGTCCAATGACTTGAATTGGGATGTATCGTTCAACTACGCCTGGAACAAGAACGTGGTAGAAAAGTTGGCCAACAACGCCACGGAGCTGCTGCATGCCAACTACGATGGCGGCGCTGCTTTGCTGAAATCAGTGGTGGGCCGTCCCATGGGTGATTTGTATACACCTCCAATTGAGAAACATCCTAACGGCCAGCCCATTGTTCAGCCCAATGGCCTGTATAAGCTTGACCCCAATAATTTTGAGTTCGCTGGGAATTCCATGCCCAAGGGTATAGGCGGATTGATCAATACCATTTCGTATAAAAACTTTTCGCTTGACATACTCGTCGATTACCGCATCGGCGGTAGCGTAATGCCTACGGGCGTAAACTGGATGACTAGCCGCGGACTTACCGAGGAAAGTACCAAGTTCATGGATAAAGAAAGTGGTGGGTTGTCGTACTACCTGGTGAATGGTAAAGGTGTACAAACAACGGCGGCTCAGGGACCCAATGGAGAGACAGTTTTTCACGATGGGATGTTGACTTCAGGAGTGTTGGCTAACGGCGAACCTAATACGAATGTCATTTCGCAGGCTTACTACTACTGGAACACCTACAACTGGGGAGGTCCTCAGTACAGTTCCTCACGGTATAGCCTCTACATTGATGACGCTACCTACGTGAAAATGCGTGAATTGTCGCTTGCCTATTCTGTACCCACCCGGATCGCTTCTAAGTTGGGGGCTTCTCGGTTGAGCCTGTCTGTCTATGGCCGTAACCTGTTCTTTATCTATCGTACACTTAAAGACATAGATCCGGAAGTTCTTACGGCTGGCTCCCGCTGGTCGCAAACGATCAACAATGCGGGCACAAATCCCGCTACCCGGTCGGCAGGTTTCATGCTTCGCGCAAGCTTCTAATTGTTAACCTCAAACAAGAAAAGAGATGAATAATAAAATAATTATCGTAGCCCTGGCATTTTTGTTCAGCATAGCAGGCTGCCAGAAGGCTGATTTTGAAAGTGCGTATACGGACCCGTCCAAAATTGCCCAAACTTCTGTTGAAAAGCAGTTTACGGGCTTTTTAAACGCCAATCGTGATTATGTGGTGCCGAGTTACTGGCATTATTTTGTGGTTCTACGCCCTACCATCAATCGGTTCACGCAAGCGGTAGGCTGGGTTACGACGGAAAATCAGTACGTGCCAGGGTTAGCACTAACCGGCGACCGTTGGGGCAACTATTATAATTTCCTGACCCAATACCGGGAGTTGGAGAAGGTGTTCAATGCTATGTCTGATGCCAATAAAACCGACTACCGGATTTATACTATTGCTTCTACGGTTTATCTCTACGATCATACGCAAAAAGTAGTAGATCTGCACGGCGATATACCATTCAGTGAAGCGGGTATGTTGAGTACCAACGGCGGTGACTATACCATTTCGTATCCTAAGTACGACAAAGCCGAAGATCTCTACAAAAAGATGCTGGATGATCTGAAAAGTTATGCGGATGAGATGAGTACCATCAACGTCAAAGTAGCGGTATTAGCGGGTTTTCGTACCCAGGATCTGGTGAACAAAGGTGATTTGATGATGTGGCGTAAATACATCAACTCCCTGCGGGTACGCATGCTGACCCGAGTGAGTGGAAGTGCTACCTTCTCGGCCCGCGCCAAGTCGGAAATAGCCGAAATACTGGGCAACCCAAGTAAATACCCATTGGTTACTACAAACGCGGATAACATTCAGATCAATATCTTCAACGTAAGTACGCCCATTAACTCCGGTGGATTCCGGTCAGGTCTTGAAGATTGGGATGGTAACGTGGCGGGTAAGGCAATGATCGACTTCCTGCAAACCAACGCGGACCCACGTCTTCGCGTGCTGTTTGAGCCGGGACTAAATGCCAAGG
>CATMVR010000384.1 GCA_950075905.1 uncultured Persicitalea sp.
CGCGCGCTTGCCGGCCATATGGCTGGGGTCGCCGATTACGGGTAGCTCGGGGAAAAGCGTTTTGAGCTCGATGGCAATGGGCCACATGGGCGAATTGCGGAACTTACTTTCCTGAGCGTTGGAGAATCCGCGGTGAATAGCGCCCAGCTTCTTTACACCAGCCTGATTGAGGCGTTCCAAAGCACCAATCCACAGTTGCAGGTCGGGGTTTACAGGGTTTTTTACCAGTACGGGCACGTCAACACCTTTCAGAGCATCGGCCAGTTCCTGTACATTGAAAGGGTTTACCGTAGTACGGGCTCCAATCCACAGGATATCCACGCCGTATTTCAGCGCCAGCTCAATGTGCTGCGGGTTGGCTACCTCCACGGCAACGGGCAGGCCTGTTTGCTTTTTAACTTCCTGCAGCCAGGGAAGGGCTGCTTCACCCATGCCTTCGAAGCTGCCGGGACGAGTACGCGGCTTCCAGACTCCGGCCCGGATCACGTGCGCAAAGCCTTCGGTTTTAATCTGCAAAGCAGACTCTAACATTTGTTCCTCAGTTTCGGCGCTACATGGCCCGGCAATTACCAAGGGTTTACCGTCGGTATTAATCCAGCTACTCAGGGGCAGGATATCTAACGAAGCATTCATAGTCAACAACTTAACCTTATAAAAAAATAAACAATATTTAATTCCCGACTTCCGTTGAAAGGTATTTCCCGGCTTTCCTTACCTTTGTTGTTCAAACAATTGATAGGAAAATAATTATTAGTGTAAATCTAAAAAAAATCATACAGATCACACACTGCCAGCTGGCACCCTTCGTTGAAATATCCCCCCTCTTCATTTCGTTTACACAGTAGAAAAGGGTATCTTTACCTGCAATAACCAATCACTAAAAATGGCTTCGGTAGTACAACAAGACGTATCGTCTTCACTCTTTGAAGACACCTCGGTGGCCTTCGCTTCTAAATCCAATCCGCAACTTCGCAAGACCTACTGGCTCTTCGCGATGATGAATCGGGCAGGACTTGTAAATTTAGGTACTTTTTTTATAAAGTTAGCTTTAAGATTGCATTTGCCTATAAAAAAACTCATTAAGGCCACTATTTTCGAACAATTCTGCGGTGGGGAAACGATCCGGGAATGTGAGAGCACAGTTCAGCAGTTATCAAAATCCGGCATTGGGACCATCCTGGATTACTCGATTGAGGGCGAAGACAGCGAAGCGGATTTTGAGGCCACGACAACCGAAATTTTTCATACCATAGACCGCGCAGCCTCCACAGGGGACATTCCATTCACGGTTTTCAAGGTAACGGGAATCGGCTCCGTGGAGCTTCTTGAAAAAGTGCAAAGTGGTGCCAGCCTTACTCCCGACGAGCAGAAAGCCTACGACCGGGTAGTACAGCGGGTAGACCGTCTTTGTGGGCAGGCGCACCTGCGTCAGGTCCGTATTTTTCTGGACGCCGAGGAAAGCTGGATTCAGGACGTGATCGACCGCCTGGCCTACACCATGATGGCCCGCTACAATACGCAGCGCGCCATTGTGTTCAATACGTACCAGTTTTACCGGCACGAAACGCTGGAAGCCTACAAGAATGCCTACCTGAAAGCCCGCGAAAGCGGGTACTTCCTGGGTGGGAAGCTAGTACGGGGGGCCTACATGGAGAAGGAGCGTATCCGGGCCCGGGAAAATAACTACCGCAGCCCGATTCACGTTTCCAAGGAGGCCACCGACAAGGACTTCGATGCTGCCGTGGACTTTTCGCTGGATCACCTGACGCTGATCGAGGTATGCCTGGGTACGCACAACGAGCAGAGTTGCCTGCACTGCACCCAGAAAATGGCCCGCCTCGGACTGAAGCCGGAAGATACCCGGATATGGTTTGCGCAGCTCCTCGGTATGAGTGACAACATCTCCTACAATCTGGCTAAGCTGGGCTACAATGTAGCCAAGTATGTGCCCTATGGCCCTATTGATTCGGTGATGCCGTACCTTTTCAGAAGAGCCGAAGAAAACAAGTCCATCGCCGGGCAGAGCAGCCGGGAGTTTCGGCTGGTGAAGCACGAAATGCAGCGCCGGAACATGAGTGCTGTGTAAGGCTCGCAAAAAAGTTTATTTTTGCGTTTCTGATTTCTCATGTACCACCGCAGAAAATAAGGATGCCGGGGCGGACTGCCGGGTATCCTTCAACCAGTTTAAGAATGAATCAATCAAAAAACCCCACTAAATACCTTCTGTTCAGCCTGTTACTGATTGGCATAGATCAGGCCACCAAAATGCTGGTTCATTACAACATGGAGCCGGGTTTTTCGGGTCAGATTGCCCTGATTGGCGACTGGCTCAAATTGCACTACGTTCTCAACCCCGGCATGGCTTTCGGAATGCAGCTCGGCCATGAGTACGGCAAGTTATTTCTTACCCTGTTCAGACTGGTAGCAATGGGTGCCATAGCCTGGTACCTGATCAGCCTGGCCCGCCGGGGCGCGGCCCCCGGCCTGCTGTGGGCACTAGCCATGATTCTGGCCGGGGCCGTTGGCAATGTGATTGACAGTACGTTTTACGGCGTATTGCTAGGCAATGCTCCCTACGGCTCCCCTACCCCCTGGTTTCACGGGCAGGTCATCGACATGGTGTTTGTAGACTTCTGGGAGGGATTTGTGCCCGATTGGGTACCCCTATGGGGCGGACAGTACTACTCCACGCCCATCTTCAATATCGCCGATGCCTGCATTTTTGTGGGGGTATGTACGATTCTGATCTTTCAAAGCAGCTTTTTTACCCATAGCCAGCACGAAGTTGAGGAGGAGGAAGACCAAACAGAAGAGAGCACCGGAGAAGAAGCGCAGTATACGGGTAGCGAAGCAGGGGCCCTGCCTACCTATTCGGAGGAGGAAGCAAACGCTAATGACGACGAAGTAGAGCTACCGGCCAGCGATCCGCTGCTGCCAGACGCCAAAAAGGACGACGATAAACCGGAACGATAAACACCGCGCCGTTACCGGGGAGTACCTCTGGCCAAAACCAAAAAATGGGAGCTACCAATCAGGCAGCTCCCATTTTTTGGTTTTTATAGTATTTACTGGGCTTCTTCCAGGGATGAGAAGTCTTTGAAGGCCCGCTTGATGGCCTTATCGGTGGCCTCCTTCTTGTTCTCCCAATTAGCGTCCAGTTCCAGGGCCACCAGACCGCGCAGGTTCATCAGACTACGGAATTCATCCAGCTTCCGAATAAAATCACCCGTGCGCCGGGCCGATTTCAGGGAGTACTCACGGGCAAAGATATCGCCCTTGTTTTGCAGATCGCTTTTCTTTTCCATGACATAGTTGAAGCGGTCCAGCAGATCCTTGGTCGAGCGGCCGATTACCTCCGTAGCTTCCAGTGTGCCGATGGTCATGACGGTGGTGCCGCCCACGGTAGTAATGCTATTTTTGAGGCTAGGGCGAGTAGTACCCGCAATCACGGGAGCCAGGCCAGTGGTTGCGCCCAGCGAAGCATTGAGCACCGATCGGTTCTGCTTGCCTTTTTTGGCCCGACGGTACCCCTTTTTGAGTTCCTCTTCCTTCTCCTTCATTTGCTCCAGCAGACCCCAGGCATTTACCAGTGCTCCCCGGTAGAGGCTATACAGATACTGATCGCGCTCGGCTTCGTTGATCGTATTCAATATAGTGAAACGAATGCGGCGCTCCTCCCGGTTCTGGGTCTTGTCGAGCACATAAAACGTAATATCAAACGCCAGCGAGTCGAAGGGGTCTTTCACGAAATCGTAACCCGGGGTCCAGATGAACTCGTACTGGGTGGGTGTGTTCTTCACAATTACACTGGAAGGGACATCGCGGTTGTCCGAAATGAAATTAAACGTTGTAATGTCATCGTCGCCATTGGGGTCAGCCAGGAAGAACTTAATATTGATCGTTGTATTTTCCTTGCTTTTAACCCGGCTGATTTTAGGCACCATAGTAATTTCGGGAGGCAGGTCGGTTTGGGTCACTTCCAGCTTGATCCGACCCTTGGTACGCGCCTTGGACGGCTGGTCTTCGACGTAAAACTCAATGTAACGAGCTCCTTTCCGCAAGATATTGAACTGCGTTTGCGACGGCTCCCACACCACCTCACCGTTGGCTGACATCCTCAGCCCCTCGGGCATTCCCTCGGCTACGGGGATAAAAACCACCGGATCGCTATCAATATCGCGAACAGCATTCTTGTCGATCTGATAGGTATTCTGAGTCTTGTACTGCACATAGAAAGGGCGCAGCTCATCTACTTCTGGTGGCCGGTTGACGTGAATGATTTTGAAGTCAATCTGCTGCGTTGTACTTTCACCTGCCGGGTTAGTGGCTTTAAAAACCACCGGCACCGAGCGCAACGTATTGATGCGGTCGGCGATGTCGTAGGAGGGCGTCCACATAAAATTCCCCAGGGTATCGAAGATCATATCCTTCATTTTTCCCTCCACAATAGAGAAATACACCGAATCAGGTCCCGACTTACCTCCCCTGGTTTTGAGTTGAAAGCCGATAGACTGTCCTTCCTCAGCTATATTCCAATTGGGTTGTATTGGCAAAACAAGCTGGAAAGGAGAGTATTCAAAGGCGGAATCCTGGGCACTAACTATATGTGTAACTGTTCCAAGAAGAGTAAATAACAAAATGCCAAGTCTCTTGATTAGGTACATGGATGCAAAGCTTGGTGGTAAATTAGACTGAAATTCTCTGTTCAAAACGCAAAAATAGCAAATAGCGTATGCCTACGGGCAAAGTGCGCCCTCCTTTTTAGCGGATTCCAGAGGGAAAGATCCCGTTCTACGGAGGTTCCTCTACCCGCAAATATAGCCTATTCGTCTACTATGTCACACATTATTCTTGCCGCCGGCTGGCTGGCGTATGGTTTCGCTCACAGTCTGCTAGCCTCCATCTCCGTAAAAAACTTTGTACGGAACCTGGCCCCGCGGGCCGCGGTGTACTACCGGATCTTCTACAATATTTTCGCTACGCTCACCTTTATACTTCTGCTTTATTACCAGTATCAAACCGAGAAAATCCGGCTCTGGACGCCCACCCTGGGCACCACCGTGCTGGGCGGTAGCCTGACTGGTATCGGGCTGGGGATCATTTTGCTGGCGCTCCGGCAGTACGATCTGGCGGAGTTTGCGGGCACAGATGCCTTTCAAACAAAAACTCCCGCCCGGAGTAGGCTCAAAACCAGCGGGCTTTCGGGGATAGTGAGACACCCGCTATATACCGGCACCCTGCTGTTTTTATGGGGACTGTGGCTGCTTGACGCCTCGCTGAGTACCCTCATCATGGCCGCATGCCTGAGCGCCTACATCCGGGTAGGCATTTACTTTGAAGAGAAGAAGTTGCTGCGGGAATTTGGCCGGGAGTACGCCCGCTACCGGCAACGGGTACCTATGCTTTTTCCTTCCCTTTACTAATACTAACAAAAAGGGCGGAGAACATGTCCCCGCCCCTGGTTTGCGCAGTACTTTTACTCCTTATTTTTTGGGAGGAGTCGTGGCAGCTGGCTTGGCAGCCGGAGCGGGCGTTTCGGCCGCTTTGGGATCTACGCCCAATTGCTTCAAGACAAGATCCGTCACG
>CATMVR010000385.1 GCA_950075905.1 uncultured Persicitalea sp.
TGCCGATGAGCAGTCCGCGGGTAATCATGTGAATGCCCACCCGCACAAAAATAGACCGGATCTGCCCGTTGGGACTACCCAGGGTTTTCAGCAGGCCGATCTGCGGGGTGCGCTCCATAATCATCACCAGCAGAATAGAAATCATGTTAAAACTTGCCACAAAAAGGATCAGGACCAGAAATACCGCCGTGTTGCGGTCCAGCAGAATGAGCCAGTCAAACACGGGACGGAAAGTTTCGGTCACTTTTTGTAAAAACATATCCGGAGCCATGAGGTCAAAGATTTTCTCGGCCACGGCGTCGAGCTTCTGAAAGTCGTTGAGGTAAATTTCGTAGGTACCTACCGTATCTTTTCCCCAGTCGTTGAGGCGCTGCACCAGGGCGAGGTCGCCCACGATAAGACTGTTGTCAAACTCCTCCATGTCGGTCTGGTAGATTCCCGCGACGGTTAGTTTGCGGGCGCGGGGCGGGTTTTGCACAAAGTACATCAGCACGTCGTCGCCCGCTTTGAGCCGAAGCTGATCCGCTATTCTCCAGCTTAGAATGATCTCGGAGGAGTAGCCACTATCGGGAAACTGGATCAGCCTTCCTTCCACCAGGCTTTTTTCAAAAAGCTCCCACTCGTAGTCGGTACTTACGCCTTTGAGTACCACGCCTTTCAGTTCGTCGGGTGTTTTGAGAATACCCGACTTGTGCGCCACGGCCTGCCAGTGCCTTACCTCCGGCATGACCGACAAATCCTGCGACAGCGAAGAGCGCAGGGGCATGGGGCCTTCCTCATAGCTGTTGTTGAGCGTCAGCGAGTTGACCCGCAGGTGGGCACCAAAGAGGAACACTTTGTCCTGTATTACTTCCTTGAAGCCATACAACACAGCAAATGCCAGAATACCCACAGCCGTACTGACGGCTATGCTGGCTATACCAATACGGGAAACCGTAGCCGAAAAAGACCCGACGGCATTATGCCGTATACGGCTGGCAATAAAAGTTGGAAAATGCAATGCGGGTGGAGATTTATAAGTTTATATAGTAATATTGGCAAAAATAACGAAAAACAAACGCCATGACATACGTGCTTACTATTCTGATGATGCTGGTGATGGGTTCGTGCAGCAGTTCGTCTCCCACTTCTGCCCCCGACGCCCCCTCCAAAACCCCCGCTTCCGACAAGCCGGCCGGCCTGGTGCTGGGCCTGGAACGAATGCAGGAATACCTGCCGCAGCTCAACGGAAAACGGGTAGGGCTGGTGGTCAATCATACTACTATTTTTCCCAACGGCACTCACCTGGCAGACAGTCTCGTGGCCCTGGGTGTCAATGTCAAAACTATCTTTGCACCCGAGCACGGTTTTCGGGGTGAGGCCAGCGCGGGGGCTACGATAAAAGACGGCAAAGATTCCAAAACCGGGTTGCCGATTGTGTCGCTGTACGGTAAGAATAAAAAGCCTTCGCCCGAGCAATTGATGGACCTTGACGTGGTACTCTTTGATATTCAGGATGTGGGCGTGCGCTACTATACCTACCCCAGCACCATGCACTATGTGATGGAAGCCTGCGCCGAAAACGGCAAGGAATGCATTGTGCTCGATCGACCCAACCCCAACGGCGACTACGTGGATGGCCCCGTGCTGGACCGTAAGTTTGCTTCTTTCGTGGGCATGAACCCCGTACCCGTGGTGCACGGCCTCACCTCCGCCGAGCTGGCCCTGATGATCAACGGCGAAGGCTGGCTGGAAGGCAAGAAGAGCTGTAACCTGACCGTGGTACCCTGCACCGGCTACACCCACAGCCAGGTATATAAGCTGCCGGTAAAGCCCTCGCCCAACCTGCCCAATCTGCAATCGATACGTCTGTACCCGTCGATCTGCCTGTTTGAGCCTACTATTGTCAGCGTAGGCCGGGGTACCGACATGCAATTTCAGGTCATTGGCGCACCCGATAAGGTGTTTGGGCCTTTTACCTTCACACCTCAGGACAAGTCCGGTGCCATTGACCCTCCCAACGAAGGCAAGGTGTGCTACGGCTTGGATCTACGCGAAGTAAATACACGGCAGTTGGGTTTTTCGCTGAAATACCTGCTTGATTTTTATAATAAAGCTCCCAACAAGTCGAAGTTTTTTACGAGCGAATCGTTTTTTGATAAACTGGCCGGTACCGACCTGATCCGGAAAATGATGGTAGCAGGGAAGTCAGAAAAGGAGATTCGGGCGGCGTATACGCCGGCGCTGAACGAGTACAAGGAGATGCGAAAAAAATACGTGCTCTACGCCGATTGAGTGTTTTGTGTCTTATTACAAAAAAGCAGCCTGACCGTTTGGCCAGGCTGCTTTTTTGTAATAAAATATCGGTTATAAATTCCGGTCATTTGGTCCGGTACTGTTCTATGATCCGGTAGAGCGCCTTTTGTTTTTCAAGCTCGGGGAAAAAGTCAAATAGCTGAATGTGCGCGTCGTAGTTCAGCGTGAGGGCAATTTCCAGATTCATCAGGGCCTCACGGTACTCACCGGCATGGATCAGGTAAATGCACAGCCGGTAGTAGATGTCTGCCTCCTGCGGCAGCTCGTCTACGGCCGCCTGCAGCAGATCGCAGGCCCGGGCGTAGTTGCCCTGATCAAAAAGTACCAACGACCATTTTAGCCACACTTCGGGAGTAGCTGGCTCGATTTCGGCCGATTTTTCGAATGCCTCGAAGGATGATACCACATTGCCAAGCCGGTACTCGGTTTCGGCCAGGGCCAGCCAGTAGTCGGGGTTGAGCTCGGTAATCTGAATCGCCTTGCGCAGGAAGCCCACGGCTTCGTGCCAGCGCCCCAGTTCGCTCATGCATACCCCCAGGCCAAACCAGCCGTCGTCCCACTGCGAGTCCAGCTTGACCGCCTGCTGATAGTAGCGGATGGCGGTCTCAAATTCGCCCATTTTCTCGTAGCAGGCACCCAGGCAGCAGCAGGTTTCGGGCTGCGCGTCTTCCAGTTCGATAGCCCGGAGATAGTTGACCTTGGCCAGCTCGTAGTTCTCCGTATTCATGTAGGAATTGCCGAGGTTGAAATAAGCAGAGGCAAAATCTTCCTTCACCAGGGTGGCGTATTCATAGGCATGAACAGCCTCCTCAAAACGTTCTAGCTTACTGTAAGCGATACCCAGATTGTACCAGGCGTGGTGCGAAAAAGGATCGGTATCGATAAGGCTGTTGTAGAAATCGAGATGACTTTCCAGCTGACCAACCAGGTCGAGGCAGTGGGCCAGTTCGTAGAGGGCATGCTCGTTGTTCATATTCCGGGAAATCGACTGCTTGTAGTTTTCGATGGCCTGGTCATACTTGCCCCAATTCTGATACGTCTGCCCAATCTGATAGTAAATATCTTCTTTCTCTTCGGCGGTATCGAGCATCCCTTCCAGGATACTTACCGAAAGCTCATACTCACCCATCAGATTGTAAATGGCACCTTGCATAAAGAGCACCTCAGTGTCGCCAGGGTGGAAAAGAGAGGCTTTTTCCAGCAGTTCCAGGGCATGCTCAAACTGATTGCGGTTGGCCAGAAGCTGGGTCTTACTAAGCATCAATTCCAGGGAATAGGGATAGTTTTCCAGACCCAGATCACACGCTATGATTGCCTTTTCCCAATCGCCCTGATCCAAATAATGTTCTGCGACCTGTTCATAGGTGTCCAGGTCGAAAAACTCCTTAATATCCGTTTTAAGCATACGCTCAAAACGACGTAGGGTTTCTTTCATATAATTTTTTCTCTCATCAAAATCTTGTTCCATCTTACTGACGAGGGTTAATGTCGCCGATACAAAGGTATCAATCCTTACGATTGAAGAAAGTTAGTAATAAATATAATTCTAACCTCACTTCGCTTACAAAAAACTTTCACAAACCCGCTGTACGGTTGTTATAAGTGGTTGAAAATCAAAGGTAATTGCTTCTTTTATTTTGGAGTTATCAAATTCAAATCGATGAGTTGCCGAGCGAGCCGTTTCTTTGGTAATGAGCGGCTTGCTACCCGTTAGCCAGGTTCTTAACGCCTCTGTGCGCCAGATGATTCCGGCCAGATTGCTCCCTACTTTGATTGAAGGAGGGCGCTTTCCGAAGCCAGCCGCCATGGTTGTGAACAGCTGCTGGTACGTGGCAGTGCCCGCGCTCAGAATAAACCGCTCGTTGTGAATATCCGAAACAAGCAGGGCTTCGATGGCCCGGGCGATGTCTTGAACATCAACGTAATTGACGGTGCCTTCCGTATAAAACGGCTTCTCCTGGTAGACATACCTAAATAGCTGCGTGCTGCTCTTGTTCCAATCGCCCTCTCCCAGAATCAGCGATGGATTGACAATGACGGCCTGCAAACCTTCGGCCATACCGCGCCATACTTCCAGCTCGGCCAGGTACTTGGTTTTGGCGTAGGAAGAATTGGCCGGTGAATCCTCCCAGCGCTGCTTTTCGTCGATCCGGATAAGCTTTTCTGTGCCGGTCCGGCGGGGGTCGGGCCGCCCCAGGGCGGCCACGCTGCTTACGTGGCAGAGCTTCTGAATCCCTTTTTTCAGGCAGACATTTACCACGTTGGCGGTGCCTTCCACGTTTACTTTCAACATGCTGGCTTTGTCGCGGGGCACAAACGAAACCACCGCCGCGGCGTGCACCACATAGTCGCAGTCATCCATGGCTTTTTCAAGGGAGGGTATATCCAGAATGTCACCTTCAACCCACCGAATCTGAGTTTCCAGGTCTTTGAGAAGCGAACGGTCTGACTGGGCCCGATGCAGTACCGAAACGTCGTGCCCGGCCGACAAAAGTCGACGGACGGTAGCACTACCCACCAGGCCGGTGGCTCCGGTAACAAGAATTTTCATAGACTGACAACGAAGTATGTGGCTTCAAAGTTCGCTATTTTCAACCCACAAATTCATTGCCAATTTTTGAAAAGCGGGGGTTTATGTATTTCTTTGGAAAAGGGCGAGCAATTGCTCTCAGCCTGAGTACCTTCTCTTACTTCCTGAACCGACTCATTTTCTGATGAAGAAAATTTTTACAAACCTGACCTTCTGGGTACTCACGGCCATTACCGCCGGGGCTTTACTGGGGCATTTCCGGCCGGAAGTAGCCCAGCAGATGCAGCCGTTGGGAAAGGGCTTTATCGACGTAGTTAAACTATTTATAAATCCCATAATATTTCTGACCATATCGTTGGGTATCAGTGGGATGGGTGATCTAAAAAAAGTGGGGAAGGTAGGCGGAAAGGCTCTGCTGTACTTTGAGGTAATCACTACGTTTGCGCTGCTCATTGGCCTGGTAGTAGCCCATTTCATCCGCCCCGGCGACGGCGTGGTAACCACCGGTATGGGGGAAGGCGTGGCGGCGGCCACCGATGTTTCCAAATTTAAGGAAAGCGCCGAAAAAGGATTCAGCTGGTTGCAGTTTGTGAAAGACAACCTCACCATTCAGGTACTGATTTTTAGTATTCTGTTCGGAATATTCCTCAGCAAGTTCAACGGCAAGCATTTAGTCTCCATTATCAGTGGGAATCAGCAAGGCATCGGCAAAACCGAATGGGCAAAATGTGCACTTTACCTCGCTCAGGGAGAAAC
>CATMVR010000386.1 GCA_950075905.1 uncultured Persicitalea sp.
GCCACATTTTCTTCGTTGATGCCCGCGCCCTTTTTGGCAATGTAGGCTGCTTTTTGCACCTCGGCCATAGCGAGTTCATTCTGTAATTCTGCTTCCTGCAAATCGCCAAAATCAAAGGCATGGTAGTAAAGCACGTAGCCAATGCCAAACACCACGGTACCTACAAACAGGAACGAAAGCCAGGGGGGCATGCGGTTGTCGAGCTCGTGGATGCCATCGTACTCGTGGCCTTTGATCAGGATTTTTTCTTCTTCGCTCAGAGGAGTTGAGAAGCCCTGAAACTTTGTCCACCAGCGCTCACTGAAAAGAGGTGCGGCAGCCTGTTGGTTTTCTTGGGGTAGCCCCCTTGTCGTGAATTTCTGGTATATAATGATCACCTGCACCAGTACTATCACCAGAATCACCACCATGCAGCCCAGAAAGAAAAGCACGGTATACCAGAGCACATTCTCGTAGGAAGCCGGGGCGGTACCCTGGGCAAAAGCCGCGGGTACCACAAAGAGGGCCAGCACCGTCAGCAGAGTCTTTTTCACCAGGCTGTCGTCCAGCGGTACCAACTTCATGCGATCCACGTGCTTACGATCCATGCGCATCACGTAAATGATCAGGACGGCAAAGAAGATAAAGAAAATCAGCAGGGAAATCAGGGGATAAATATTGATTCCCGCGATACTTTCGAGATAATTCCGGAATTTCATATAGCAAATTGTTTAAGGTCAAAGTCCAGATTGCAGGGCTACTCCCTTGGTGGTTTTGATGTCGGTACCCAACCGTTGCAGGTAGGCAATCAGGGCCACAATCTCCTTGTCGGATTTGGTTTTGATGCCACTCTGTCTCAGGCTTTCGGTGATCTGATCGGCCTGTTTCATCAGATCCTCGTTGGCTATTTTGTCGTAGCCTTCCTCGTAGGGTACCCCCAGGGTCATCATGGCCCGGATTTTCGGGGCGGTGGAAGCAGTATCCAGCGGAGCCTCGAGCAGGAAGGGATAAGGAGGCATGAGCGAACCGGGCGACATACTCCGCGGATCTTCCATGTGGTTGTAGTGCCAGGAGTCGGGGTACTTGGCGCCTATCCGGTGCAAATCCGGGCCGGTGCGCTTCGACCCCCACTGAAACGGGTGGTCGTACACAAACTCGCCCGCTTTGGAGTATTCCCCGTAGCGCTCAATCTCAGCCCGGAACGGACGGACCATCTGGGAGTGGCACACGTAGCAACCTTCGCGGACATAGATGTCGCGGCCCTGCAATTCGAGCGGCGTGTAGGGCTTCACGCTGGCAATGGTAGGTACATTGGACTCAATCATGAAGGTAGGTACCAGCTCAATGATCCCCCCAATGGCTACCGCGATGAGGGCACCTACGCTGAGCAGCAAGGGCTTGCGTTCAAAAATACGGCTGTGCCAGTATTCTTTCTCCGGTACGTTCCAGATTTCGCTCAGCTTCGGTGCGCGGGCTGTTTCTTCGCCCACCAGCGTACCGTTTTTGGCGGTCATCAGCAGGTTGTAGATCATGGCCCCAAAGCCCACCAGGTACAGCAGCCCACCAATACCCCGCAACACGTACAAGGGAATCAATTGGGTGACGGTTTCCAGGAAGTTGGGGTACTTCAACAAGCCTTCTTCGGTAAATTCCTGCCACATGGAGCTCTGCGTCCAGCCCGCCCAGTACATCGGCACGGCATAGAACAAAATGCCCAGGGTACCAATCCAGAAATGGAAATTGGCCAGCTTCATGGAGTGCAACGGGCGGTTGTACAGGCGCGGAATGAGCCAGTACAGCATACCAAAAGTCAGGAAGCCGTTCCAGCCTAACGCCCCTACGTGTACGTGCGCCACCGTCCAGTCGGTAAAGTGGCTGATGGCGTTCACGTTTTTCAGCGACAGCATCGGGCCTTCAAACGTAGCCATACCGTAGGCCGTAATGGCTACCACCATGAATTTGAGTACTACGTCTTCGCGTACTTTATCCCAGGCACCGCGCAGCGTAAACAAACCGTTGATCATCCCGCCCCAGGAAGGCGCGATCAGCATGATGGAAAACACCGTACCGAGCGTTTGGGCCCAGTCGGGCAGGGAGTTATACAGCAGGTGGTGCGGTCCCGCCCAGATATACAGGAAGATCAGCGACCAGAAGTGCACAATGGACAGCCGGTAGGAGTAAATGGGGCGGTTGGCGGCCTTGGGCAAAAAGTAGTACATCAGGCCCAGGTAGGGGGTAGTCAGGAAGAACGCCACGGCATTGTGACCGTACCACCACTGCACCAGCGCATCCTGCACCCCCGCGTAGAGCGAGTAACTTTTGAAAAGGGAGACCGGAATAGCCAGGCTATTTACCACGTGCAGCATGGCTACCGTAATAAACGAAGCCAAATAAAACCAGATGGCCGCGTAGATGTGCTGCGTCCGGCGGTTGAGCATCGTCATGATGAGGTTGATCATTGCCGCTACCCACACTACCGCGATGGCGATATCAAAAGGCCATTCGAGCTCGGCGTATTCTTTGGAAGTGGTGATACCCAGCGGCAGCGTAATGGCCGCTGCGACAATGATCAGCTGCCAGCCCCAGAAATGGAAGCTACTCAGTTTACGGCTCCACATAGGGGCTTTCAGAATGCGGGGAGCCGAGTAGTACAGGCCCGTAAAAAAGCCGTTGCCCACAAAGGCAAAAATAACGGCGTTGGTGTGGAGAGGTCGGAGGCGGCCAAAGGTGGTGTACGACAGCTCGAAATTGAGGAAGGGGTACGCCAGCTGAAAGGCAATCAGCACCCCCACCAGCATGCCGATGAGGCCGTACAGGACAGTAGCAATGGCAAAATTCCGTACGATGCGGTTGTCGTACTGAAATTCGTCCAGGTCCACCGGGGTCATATCCTTGGTTTGAACGTTACTCATAGTAAATGGTACATTTGGTTAAAGTAAGAGCGGTTATTTGAGAATTGTGAAAATGGTCAGGAGGATTTGTCGGCGGGCGGTTTCTCCACGGTGTCGTCAAACAAAATGCGGATGGAAGGCGTGTAGTCGTCGTCAAACTGACCGTCTCTTACCGACCATACGAAGGCTCCGAGAAAACCCAGAGCCGCTAACAGACTGAAACCGATTAGTATAAAGAGTGCACTCATGATGCTTGGCAGGTAGTTGCTTTCGGGATCAAAACTACTGCCGCCCCCCCCGGCAAACGATGAGGCAGGTCACGTACAAAAACTGACTTTGGTCAGGTTCGGAAACTTCGGAACTGGCAGGGAAACATTTTTGAAGCAGACATCAGAAGGTCTGAAAACAAAAAAAGACTGGCGCGGGCGCCAGCCTTAGGGAGGGTATTACAATTTAAATTTTTCAAAACTACACTCCGACCGAAACCGAAGTGTAGTACTTTATTCTCATGGCTTACCTTATCTCAATTATACATTCTTTACTTAGAGGGCATCAGCACCGTGTCGACCGAATGCACTACGCCGTTGGTAGCTTTGATATCCGCCACCGTAACGGTAGACATGCCACCTTTGGCGTCTTCCAGCATTACTTTGCCGTCTTTCATGCGTACGGTCAGCTTGTCACCCTGGACGGTGGTAATGACCTGCCCATTTTTCAAATCGGATGACATCACCGCTCCCTGTACCACATGGTACAGCAAAATTCCGGACAGCGTCTTCTTGTTCTCAGGCTTCAGCAAGGTGGCTACCGTTCCGTCGGGAAGTTTTTCAAAGGCAGCGTTGTCAGGAGCAAATACGGTAAACGGCCCCTCCGCGGAAGCCTTATCGGCCAATCCGGCGGCCTTTAGGGCCGCTACCAGAGTAGAGTAGTTATCAGAGATACCAGCACTTCCGGCAAGGTCTTTCCCCGTAGTTTTTTGCGCATTCGCGCTAAACAGCACGCCAAACGATAACATTATTGCCAGACTGATTTTTGTCAAAATTGATACCTTCTTCATATCTTAGTTTGTTTAAAAGTTTACTGTGTTTTGGTTTGTTTCTTACAGTATTTAACCAAATCATGCTTATTTTGTTTAACTTTTTTTAATAAACTTTACACAAAAATAATCTCCATGAGAATTATCCTCCCGAAATATCCCGTCAGGGGTACAGAAACGAACCCAAAAAATAAGTACTATCTTTAACCGATACTTTTATGATACCTGCTCATCATCGCTTTATATTTCCCATGCTCCAGCTAGCCGCCAATGCTCTTGCCAACCCCACCCATCCTGCTGTTGTGTCTGACGGACAATCGTATTCCTATCAGAGCCTCCTTGATGCCTCGCACCGCTTTTCGTCACTACTCCTGAAAGATACCGACGACTTGCGGGAGGTGCGGGTAGCCTACATGGTAGCACCGGGCTTCGACTACCTGCGGGTACAGTGGGGCATTTGGCGGGCGGGCGGCGTGGCCGTGCCGCTTTGTATCACCTACCCGCTCCCCTCGCTGCAGTACGTAATCGAAGATACTGGCGCCGACATTGTGGTGGTTGGCCCGGAGTATGCATCCATCCTCGATACGCTGGCCATTGAGCAGGGATTCCGGTACATTGTTCTGGATCAGGAGCGCGAAGCAGAGCCCAAAGATTTGCCGGATATTGACCCCACCCGGCGGGCCATGATCCTCTACACCAGCGGTACCACCAACCTGCCCAAGGGAGTAGTGACGACCCACGCCAACCTCAACGCCCAGATTTCTACCCTCGTAGCAGCCTGGGAATGGTCGGCTACGGATCATACGCTGTGCATTCTGCCGCTACACCACGTACATGGTATCATCAATGTGGTTTCGTGCGCACTCTGGGCCGGGGCTACGGTGGAATTTTTGCCATCGTTTTCGGCGGAGGGCGTTTTTGAAGCCTTCCAGCGGGGGAAGATTAACGTATTTATGGCCGTGCCTACCATTTATTTCAAGCTGATAGCCCATTGGGAGAGCCTGCCCACCGAGGAGCAAAAACAGATTTCTGACACACTGGCCAACTTCCGGCTGATGGTATCAGGTTCGGCGGCCCTGCCCGTGTCCGTCATGGAAAAATGGAAGGCCATTAGTAGCCACACCCTACTGGAACGCTACGGCATGACCGAAATCGGCATGGGAATCAGCAATCCCTACCAGGGCGAGCGCCGGGCCGGACACATCGGACAGCCCCTACCGGGGGTGAAGGTGAGGCTGGTGAATGAGCAGGATCAGGTACTGGAAGCCCGGCAACCGGGCGAAATCCAGGTGAAAGGCCCCAACGTGTTTCTGGAATACTGGCGCAAGCCCGAGGCTACCCAACAAGCCTTTACCGAAGATGGCTGGTTCAAAACCGGTGATATCGCTATTGTGGAAGATGGCTACTACCGCATTCTGGGCCGCGACTCCATCGACATCATCAAATCAGGAGGCTACAAGATATCGGCCTTGGAAATTGAGGAAGTACTCCGCACCCACCCGGCCATCGCCGACTGCGGGGTAGTAGGTATCCCCGACGAAGAATGGGGCGAGCTGGTAGTAGCCGCGCTAGTGGTGAACGACCCGGCATTCGATACCGCTACGCTTACTCCCTGGCTTCGAGATCGGAAGAGCACACGTCTGAACTCC
>CATMVR010000387.1 GCA_950075905.1 uncultured Persicitalea sp.
ATCCGGTGGAGCGCCGACGCGCAGGCACGCTTCAAGGGTACTGCTATGAAGACGTCCATTGACCCTGTTTCAGGTAAGGAATATATCGACGTTTACAAAGGCACCGACTTTGCAGTTCCAGTCTTCGACGAAAGCAAGCACTACCTGTGGCCAATACCACTAAATCCGCTTGCTCAAAATCCAAAAATCAAGCAGAACCCGGGATGGGAGTAAATCCAATGATAGAATGATTGAATGATAGAATGATTTATTTTTTATTCACTCATTCTATCATTCTATCATTGAACAAAAAGCTACCCGACAGGCATTATAATTTGCCGTTGGGTAGCTTTCTTTTTATATCAAACAATCCTGAACCCAATGAAAATAGTGATCGGCCACCGGCTTTCGGCTATCGGCCTGCTTCTGATTTTTGCCTTATGTGGCCTTTTTAATTTCGCTACTGCCCAAACTGTCCCTGACCCTCCGGCGCAGCATCCGCGCCTCCTGCTACTGGCCGGTGAGGAAAAGCAGATTCAGCAAGCCATACAGTCTAACCCCCTTTGGCAGAAAGTGCATCAGGCAATTCTGGATGAAGCTGACAAGATCATTCCTACGCCGCCCGTGGAGCGCATTCTGGAAGGCAGGCGCCTGCTGGCTAAATCACGCGAAGCGCTGCGCCGAATCTTCCATCTAGCCTACGCCTACCGCCTGACCAACGATACAAAATACGCCCAACGCGCCGAAAAAGAGATGCTCGCCATTGCGAAGTTCAGTGACTGGAACCCCACTCACTACCTCGACGTGGGCGAAATGACCATGGCCCTGGCTATTGGCTACGACTGGATTTACCCTACCCTCTCGCCCGAGTCGCGCCGCACAATCAGTCAGGCAATCATAGAGAAAGGGCTGAAAACCTCACAGGACGACCGCTACAACCATTGGCTTCAGCGCTCCAACAACTGGAACCAGGTTTGTAATGCCGGGATTACCTACGGAGCATTGGCCGTGTATGAGCAAGTCCCCGACCTTTCGAAACAGCTCATCAAACGCGCCATCAATTCTATCAAATTACCCATGGAAGACTACGCTCCCGATGGTGCCTACCCCGAAGGCTATGGCTACTGGAACTACGGCACCACATTCCAGGTGCTGTTTCTGACTGCCATGGAAAAAGCCTTCGGCAGCGACTATGGGCTATCACGGCAGCCTGGTTTCATGGCGACGGCACGGTACTACGAAAACATGATAGGTACTTCGGGATATTCGTTTAATTACAGTGATGCGGGTTCTGGCAAAGGGAAATTGAGTCCGGCCATGTTTTACTTTGCCCAAAAAAGCAGTGATCCCTCTTTGCTTTGGATTGAAAAAAAATATCTGGAAGAATCTGATCTTTCCGAGTCCGCTGACAATCGGGTATTCCCTTTGCTGATGCTCCTGGGGGCGGGGATGGAGTTAAATAAAATTTCCCCTCCCCGGAAAACGCTTTGGGCCGGGCAGGGAAAGAGCCCCGTAACTCTCATGCGTAGCTCCTGGACCGACCCCAACGCCATCTTTGTTGGCTTTAAAACCGGATCTCCCGCAGCACCCCACGCACACATGGATATCGGTTCGTTTGTGATGGATGCCGACGGCGTGCGCTGGGCTCTGGACTTAGGAAGCCAAAACTACCACTCGCTCGAAAAACTGGGGATGGATATCTGGGGGAAAGAACAAGACGCCCAGCGCTGGACAATCAAACGGTACAATAACTTCATACATAACACATTGACCATAAATGACCAGCTCCAAAAGGCTGAAGGCTACGCCAAAATAGACCGATCTGGCGAGAGCGGCGCCCTGAAATATGGCATTTCGAACCTATCAGATGTGTATGACGGACAACTGGCCGCTGCCCAACGTGGCATTGGCATCGTGAATGACGCGTATGTAGTGGTCCGTGACGAAGTAAAAGCCGCTGGCCAACCGGCAAAAGTACGTTGGGTGATGCTAGCCCCGGACGGTGCAAAAATAGACGGAAGCAATACGGCGGTGCTGACCAAAGACGGCAAAAAACTAACCCTGCGGGTAGACGCTCCCGCCAACGCAAAGCTGCAAACGTGGAGTACTGCCCCCACCACCGACTACGACGCTACTAACGAGGGTACCGTGCTGGTGGGCTTCGAGTACGAAGTACCCGCCGGAGCCTACCAAACCTTGCAGGTGTCACTCCTGCCGGAGTCGGCCAGTTCCGTCCAGAAATCAATGAACAAGCCTTTATCCCAGTGGGGCAAGCAGTAAGTACCAATCCCATTGGCTGTACCTGAATTCAAAAACATGAATAAGTTAGTACTATTTTTAATCGTTTTAGGCGCGTCAGAACTGTACGCCCAGGTCACTCCCCGCAACATCCTGGCCCAGAAATACACGGTCCAGCAGGTAAGGCAGACGCTCCAGCCAAAAAGCCAGTACCACCCCTACCCCACCACGCCCGCTGAATGGCAGAAGGCCCTGCCTGACTCTATCCTGAAAGCTTTGGTGAAGGCGGGCGAAGTCTCGCTGGATTACCAATTCCAGCCCGTTTCCGCCACGGTTTCCCTCGATTTTGTCCGTAGTGGCGACCGGGAGCGGCACCGGGGCGTAGCTTATAACAAACGCTACGCGCTTACGGACCTGCTGCTGGCTGAGAGTGTAGAGGGCAAAGGGCGCTTTATGGAGGCTATTCTAAACGGCGTGTGGTCTATCTGTGAGGAAAGTTTCTGGGGGGTACCTGCCCACATTCGGGACACTGGATTACCCGACGTTGAAAATCCAGTAGTAGAACTGTTCAGCGCTGAAACAGCTGCGCTCATGGGTCTGGCCGACTACTTTGTGGGTGACAAGCTCGATGCCATCAATCCGCTGGTGTGCAAGCGCATGTACTACGAAACCAACCGCCGGATTTTTGAGCCTATGCTCACGAATTCGGATCAGTACAGCTGGATGAGTAAAACCCGCTCCGTCAACAACTGGAACCCCTGGATCATGTCCAACTGGATGTCGGCTGCCTTGCTGCTCGAAAAAGACGAAGCCCGCCGGGCCGACATGATACACCAATCCATGCTGGGCCTGGACCTGTACCTCAACGGCCTGGGCGAAGACGGTGGCTGCGACGAAGGCCCCAGCTACTGGACCGCCGCCGGCGCCAGCGTGTACGACTGCCTGGAAATACTCGACGAAGCAACGAAGGGCAAAGTGAATATCTATGATAATCAGCTCATTCAGAATATGGGCACCTATTTTTATAAGGTACACATTGACGGCAACTACTTTGTAAACTTTGCCGATGCCGACCCCAAGCTCGTCCCCGACGGCCTGTTGCTCTACCGTTTTGGCAATGCCCTCAACGATCAGCGCATGGTGAATATGGGCCGCTGGGCCGTGGGGCGTTTTCCGGACCGGGCCTTGTCCGTGTCGGGCTTTCACCGGTTCCGTTCCATCGAAAACCTATTGACTGCCCAAAAAATTGACAAAACCCTGCCTTCCTACGACAAGGTGCAGGATGCCTGGCTATCGGATATCCAGGTACTGACGGCCCGTGATGCCAATACGGATTTTTTCCTGGCTACTCACGGCGGACACAACGCCGAGAGCCATAACCACAACGACGTGGGCGACTTTATTCTCTACTCCAAAGGAGAGCCGGTGATCATTGACGCCGGGCGCGGCAACTACACCGCCCGCACTTTTTCAGCCCAGCGCTACGAGCTGTGGTTTACGCAGTCCAACTACCACAACCTGCCCATCATCAACGGCGTAGGGCAGAAAGCCGGCCGCGAATACGAAGCTACTGAAGCCAGTAGTACCATCAACGACAGGGAAGCGGCTTTAACCATGAACATTGCCAAAGCCTATCCGGCCGAGGCCGGAGTAGCCAGCTGGAAGCGCCGGGTAGCTCTGAACCGCGCCAAAGATCAGGTAGAGATTCTGGACGACTACGCCATGCAGCAGAAGCCATCGTCCATCCAGGAAGTTTTCATGACCATCGCCGACGTAGATACCGCCACGCCCGGACAGGTGAAACTGACCACCCCGGACGGACAGTCGTTTATGCTGAAATATGACGCAAAAAAATGGAGTGCTTCCAGCGATTTCCCCTCTACTGAGGGTATGGAGTACCGGAGCTTCAAAACCAAGTGGGACAGCCATCCGGTTCAGCGGATTTTACTGACCAACAAAGATTTGTCGCAGAAGGGAAAGCATAGTTTTACGATAAGCCGGAACTAACGCGCTTTTTGAAAAAAGGGGCTGCGGGAAATGTTTGTTTCCGCAGCCCCTGTTGTATACAGGAAAAATTACTGATTACCTTGACGAGTAGTTCGGTGCCTCCTTCTGGATCATGATGTCGTGGGGATGGCTTTCGCGTACCCCCGCGCTGGTAATCTTCACGAACTGAGCTTGCTGCAATGCTTCGATATCGGCAGCACCGCAGTAACCCATTCCGGCTTTCACCCCACCCACAATCTGATACAGAATTTCGGACACCTTTCCCTTGAAAGGTACCCGTCCTACGATACCCTCCGGCACCAGCTTCTTCACGTCGTCTTCGGCATCCTGGAAATAGCGGTCTTTCGATCCTTCCTCCATCGCTTCCACGGAGCCCATGCCCCGGTAGGCCTTAAACTTCCGTCCTTCGTAAATTACAATTTCTCCGGGTGCCTCATCGGTACCGGCCAGCATCGAGCCGATCATTACCGTACTGGCACCGCCAGCCAGGGCCTTGGTCACGTCGCCTGAGTACCTTATTCCGCCGTCAGCAATGACCGGAATACCCGTTCCTTTGAGCGCTTCGGCGGCTTCTATTACCGCCGACAATTGGGGAACGCCAATACCGGCGATGATCCGGGTGGTACAGATACTACCGGGCCCTACGCCTACCTTCACGGCGTCTACACCTGCTTCTGCCAAGGCCGTAGCGGCCGCGCCGGTAGCAATATTACCCGCAATTACGTCCAGATTAGGAAACTTATCTTTGATTGCCCGGGCGGCTTCGATTACACCGCGCGAGTGCCCGTGGGCGGTATCGAGGCTTACCACGTCTACGCCCGATTTCAGGAGCGCTTCTACCCGCTGAATCAGATCGGGCGTTACCCCTACGGCCGCGCCCACGCGAAGGCGGCCATACTCGTCCTTGCACGCATTGGGGTGCGACTTGCGTTTCAGGATATCCTTATAGGTAATTAACCCGGTGAGGCGGTACTGCTTGTCGACGATGGGTAGTTTTTCAATCTTGTATTCCTGCAGGATTGACTCCGCATCTTCCAGCGAGAGCCCTTCTGAGGCGGTAATGAGGTTTTCGCGAGTCATGATTTCGGTCACGGGCCTGCTCATGTCCCGTTGGAAGCGAAGATCCCGGTTGGTAAGAATACCGATCAGCGTGTTGTTTTTGTCTACCACCGGTATACCGCCAATCTTGAACTCCCGCATGATCTGCTGTGCGTCGCCCAGGTTGGCCCCTTCCCGCAAGGTAATCGGATCCAGGATCATGCCGCTCTCCGAACGCTTCACTTTCCGAACTTGCTCGGCCTGGGCTTCCAGGCTCATGTTCTT
>CATMVR010000388.1 GCA_950075905.1 uncultured Persicitalea sp.
CGGCAACCCCAAACCCGTAGTTGGCTTCATTGCCGGACAAACTGCTCCCAAAGGACGCCGTATGGGGCATGCCGGGGCCATTATTGGTGGGGCCGACGATACCGCCGAAGCTAAAATGCGTATCATGCGCGAGTGTGGCATTCACGTGGCAGAATCTCCCGCCGTCATTGGCGAAACCATGCTCATTGCGCTTGGAAAAAAATAGTACTACTCAGAATAATCCTGAATTAGTAAGGGCTGGGGCAACCCCGCCCTTACTTGCTACTATGAAAGAGACCCGCCACCTTATTACCCTCTGCTTTTTTCTACTTTTTGGCCTGGCTCTCTCTCCCGTTCGGGCCGATAACGAGGTGGGGCCCGGAGATAGTTACTACCTGGTGTATGATTACAAGTATGACTGGCTCGTTTACAGTCCACAATACAAAAATTATATACCTTTTTCCAGGGGTATACACGAGTCTGAGCTCTCCACGAGTCTGCAGATCGATCTTCTAAAGAATCGCCGTTATGACCTTCTGATAAGTTCTTCCAAAGAAAACTATTTGTTTGTTGAAGGCGCTCTGCAACGAAAAATAGAACCCGGAAGCTGGCTCACTCTCGACATTGACAGCCTTTACCAGGCCTACCGAAAAGAAGAACTCCTGATTTCCCTGTATGGCACATCGGGAGTGGAAGGAAAAACCGTACTCATCGGACATGCCAAAAATAGCATTGCCACTTCGGCGCAGCCCAATGCTACCCCGTTTTCCATTATCAACATCAAACCTATCCAAACATCGCCGTTTGAAGATTTTTCGATCCTGTTGATATTGTTTATGCTTTTGCTCATTCTGTTTACGAATAGCTCCGCTCCGTCTTTGTTCCGCCGGTTCCTTAGCGTTAGCGACTTTGTGGATCGCAACGAACGAAACGATCTGTACCGGTTTAGCCGCCCCTATACCGGCATCATGCTCCTCAATGCCTTGATGGTCAGCACCTGCATGGGATATCTCATTTTATTCATGGCTCACAATGACCTTGAAATTATTCCAACCAGTGGCTTATTGTCTGACGGAGACCAGCTGCCAGAACTGCTCTTAGACCAGCTCAAACTGAGCGGAATTTTTCTTTTGCTCTTCTTTCTTAAATATCTGCTCATGCGAATTGTGGGCGGTGTACTCAATATTGAGAAAGTACCAAACATTCATTACATCAAGGCATTGCAGGTTTCCTACCTTTTCTACGGGTTACTTACAGTGCTACTTTTTGCAGTTTCGCTCCAGAACCCGCATTGGCTTGAACAGCTAAGTATATCTCTGCTTTACGTCTTTATATTTTACTATCTCATCCGATTCGTATTGCTCTACTTATTTACCAACTACACCGGGCAGGTTATTAATCTGTATTTATTTTCGTACCTTTGTGTCGTAGAAATCATACCCTTAATCATTGGCGTCAAGTTTGCCATATAGTGCGTATGGATGCTTTTTAATCCTAAATTAAATGCATATTTTAAATGAGTGAGACCATCAAATTTGATCAGGATCGGCTCAACAAGGTAACAAGTATTCTGGTAAGCCAGTCGCGACCTGCCGATGAAAACTCTCCCTATTTTGAATTGGCCAGAAAATACAATATCAAGGTAGACTTCCGGCCGTTTATTAAAGTAGATGGACTATCCTTCAAGGAATTCCGTAAGCAGAGAGTTAACATCCTTGACCACACAGCCGTTATTTTTACCAGCCGCAACGCCATTGACCATTTTTTCAGAATCTGCCAGGAGGGAAGGGTTGAAGTACCGGCTGACATGAAGTACTTTTGCATCTCGGAGCAAACTGCAAATTACCTCCAGAAATACATTATTATCCGCAAGCGTAAGATTTTTTCCGGCACAAAAACCGCCGTGGAACTGATTGAACTGATCCGGAAGCACAAAAATGAGAAATTTCTTTATCCTTGCTCGGATGTTCGGAAAAATGATATTCCTGAGTTTGCGGATACAGAAGATTTGCATTTTACCGAGGCCACCATGTACCAGACGGTATCGGCCGATCTCTCGGATCTGGAAAACGTCTACTACGATATCATCGCATTCTTCAGCCCGTCCGGTATCAAATCTTTGCTTGAAAACTTCCCTGATTTCAAGCAGAATAAAACCCGGATTGCGGCCTTTGGACCCACTACCGCCAAAGCCGTGGAAGAGGCGGGACTCTACCTCGATATACTGGCTCCCCTACCCAATGCTCCGTCTATGAATGGTGCCCTGGAATTGTACATCAGGAAAGCCAATAACATTCAATAACTGTCAGGAAGGCCGATTTTTTTTTCGGCCTTCTTCGCTTTTCTCAATTTTTTTGCAGAATATGCGTTATCCTGTAAACTTTTTGGTACAGGGTTTGTACTTAGTGTTGAATAAGGATTTTCCTAAACCTATATGTTACGAAGCATTTACCCCAAAATTTTCCTGCTAGGAAGTCTATGTTTTTCCACGGTAGTATATGGGCAGCAACCTTCGCAATTTAGCCAGTTTCAGCTAAATCAGCTCTATTTTAATCCCGCCGCGGCGGGTGCAGATGGCGTCACGAAGTTTCAGCTGGTCCACCGCAACCAGTATAGTGGCTACCAGGGCACATTCGATCAGGGGGGAGCGCCTACCACCCAGTTTTTTTCGGGTAGTACGGCTTTCAAAAATATAGGGGTAGGTCTTACGGTTTATAACGATAAAATAGGGGCGCTAACTAACCAGAGTATCCATTTGGCGGCAGCGTACCGGTTGCCCCTTGCCAACGGCACCCTGGCCGTGGGCGGAAGTGCCGGCCTCTACCGGGTAGCGCTGAACTACAATATTCTGCGCCCCAGCGAGCCCGGTGACCCGCTGATCCAGACCGGAACCGTAGCCGAAGCGCATCCGGACGTAAATCTGGGGATTCGCTACGAAACATCGGGGTACTATCTGGGGGTATCGGTAAACCATCTGCTAAAATCGCAGTACCAGCTGGGATCCAGCGAGGCTACCAACCCGTTGGTGCCTACCTACTACGTAAACGGAGGACTGAATCTGGAAATAGGGTACCTTTTTTCAGTCCAGCCTTTTGCAATGGCCAAGTCAGACCTGACCTCGCTTTCCTTCGAAGGAGGAGCAATGGTAACGTACAATCAGCGATACTGGGCGGGAGCCTCTTACCGGGCGCAGGACGCGATTATCCTGATGGGTGGCATAAATCTTTTGCAGAGTCAGACATTAAGGCTCTCGGGGGCTTACGACATTGTTACGGGTGGCACTAGTGTAAAAAGCCCTTCCTCCTACGAGGTTTTGCTTTCATACCGGCTACCGGCCCCAAAAATGGGAAAAAAGACAATTGTCAGAACTCCCCGATTCCGATTTTGAAATTCGTGTGATCTACCCAAATTTGATCCTTTTGCCTCAAATTGGGTAATCAGTTTGAATTCCAAATGCTATCTTTGAAGAATTTATGAAATTCAGACGAAAGCTATACCAAAAACTAACGTCTTTCGTTAGGACGAATAACAAAAGGTGTGGTAAAGCAAACAATGTAACAGCAGCAGAAATTACATATACTATACTATAAAGAATCATCGTTTTTATACCGATATTAATTCAAAAACAGCACAAACCATTATGAATGTTAACGTGTTCTATCGAAATGGCGTCAGAAGTTTGCTGATAGTGGCCTCGCTCATGCTGATGCAGAGTTGCGGCTTTATCAAAGAACGCTTCGGCAAGGGAAAAGGGGAAGAAGTAGGAGTTGCGAACGGAGAAGTTGTTGCCACGGCCCGGAAAGGATACCGACAGACCACTCCCGCCGGCATGGTAATGATACCCTCCGGCTCCTTTGTGATGGGTCAGGCCGACGAAGATCTGGCCGCCACCATGGTGAACATGAACAAACGGGTAACTATCAGCTCGTTTTACATGGACGATACCGAAATTACCAATCACGAGTACCGTCAGTTTGTGAACGCTCTGCTGGTCGACTCTATTTCGGTATTGGGAGAAGAGGAAATCATGACCAAGTATTACCCCGATACAACGGTTTGGAAGAAAGACTTTGCCTACTCCAACGGCGACCCTATGGTAGAGTACTACTACATGCACCCATCTTTTGACACCTATCCGGTGGTGGGTGTAAGCTGGACCGCCGCAAAATACTTTACCGAATGGCGTACCAACCTTTACAACGACTACCGTACCAAGGAAGGGATGTTTACTTCACCTAGCTTCCGCTTGCCTACTGAGGCCGAGTGGGAGTGGGCTGCCCGTGGCGGGCGTGCCGGGGCTAAGTACCCCTGGGGTAATCCCTACACCATGAATGGCAAGGGCTGTTTCCTGGCTAACTTTAAACCTCAGCGTGGCAACTACGATGCCGACGGATATCCATATACCGGCCCGGCCAATGCGTATAACCCCAACGAGTTTGGACTATACAACATGGCTGGTAACGTATCTGAGTGGACTCTTGATGCCTTCGCCGATAATGCCAATACCATTCTCTGGGACATGAACCCTGAAAACGACGACCCCAATGAGCCCCGCAAGGTGATCAAGGGCGGCTCCTGGAAAGATGTGGCCTACTACCTGCAGACAGGTACCCGTTCCTACGAGTTTGAGACTCAGCGCCGTGCCTTTATTGGCTTCCGTTGCGTGATGGACAACTTCGACGGTCGCCGTGGCGCAACCGGTGGACGTCGCTAAAACAACCGATATTTCAAAAAAGGAAGCAGCGGCACAGGCTGCTTCTTTTTTACACGAGCATAACAAAACCCCTATCTTTAATTATCAATTAACTGTTAACAATCAGAATTTGTATGGCTAAGAAAAACGGCTCTAATTTTTTCTTTGATAAAGTCCTGCCTACTCTTTACAGTGCCGGTGCTGCAGTGGTAGTACTGGGAGCACTCTTTAAAATTCAGCATTGGGACGGTGGTAGCGAAATGCTCACCATTGGACTTGGCACCGAAGCAGTAATCTTTTTACTTTATGCATTGCAAACCTTTGTACAACCCGTAGAAAAGCAGCCCGCCTGGGAAAGAGTATATCCCGAACTGGCCGACGATTATGACGGTCCTATTGCCGTACGTACTACCGGCCCGCCACCTAACGGATTGACAGCTAACATGGATAACATGCTGGCAAACGCTAAAATCACCCCCGATATCTTTGATAACCTGGGTAAAGGCTTCCGGAATCTGACAGATACGGTAAGCAAAATCGGCGACCTGACCGACGCCGCCGTAGCCACCAACGACTACGCCAAGAGTGTGAAGTCAGCCTCAACGGCTATCAACGATATGAACAAGTCTTACGGAGTAGCTATCAACGCTATGTCTTCGATGGCCGATGCCACCAAAGATGCGCAGGCCTACCGGGAGCAGTTTCAGCAAATAACCAAAAACATGGGTGCCCTGAATGCCGTATATGAGATGGAGTTACAGGATACTACCAAACATCTTAAGGCAATGAACGCGTTCTACGGCAATCTGACTGCCGCTATGGAGAATATGTCTGAGGCTACCAAAGAGTCGCAGCAATT